>QIKE01000057.1 GCA_003232915.1 Bacteroidota bacterium
GGTGAACCTGTGGCTATTATTGTTTATCCGCCTTTGGCGGAAAATGGGGATTTACTTTCTGAGAACGAACATTAACTCTTTAGTTTTTAGTTAAACTTGGAAACCCACCGTCTTGGACGGTGGTTATGTTCTGATGGCTATGCCTTAACTTTTATCATTAGTAAATATTAGAGTTCGTTGCATGTTTAATAGTTCTAATTTTTGTGTCCCTTTTTGAAGCCCCCTTTGGGGGCAAATCCAAAGCCACCTTCTTAGAAGGTGGATTTTTACTTATAAAAAAACTCTAAAGTTTTGTAAGGGCTTTAATATATATTTTTTCCACACGATGCAATCGTGCGGTAGCGGGGGTATTTTCCGAAGGCTCTTATTTGTACATAAAAGCAGGCTCACCGGGTCGCCCAAAGTATGAGGATTTACAATCCTCTCCAATGCTTCTGCCATACCGGGCTGACTCTCCTTTTGGGATTTCCTTCCACCACCAGCCTTTCGTATTCTTTTGCCTTTATCTGCTTCAGAGGACTTTATACCGGATTCTAATTCTTTTATCCCCTTATTTATTCTTGCACGGCTAACACCGGCAAGTTTGGCCACTTTGACTTTGTCTCCACGCTCCATACTTTTAGCTTCACTTGCCAGAAATAACCGGGCCGATTTTTCATCTAAATGCGGTAAGAGCATTTGATATTTTTCTTGTAATTGAGTATCTGTTGACATTGTCCTGAATTTTGAACAAATGTACTACATATTTCCGAACAATCACTTAGCATTTTCGTTGTATAACATTTTATGCTTTTCGAATTATGTAAAATTTAAAAAATGAAGATAAAAGACAGTTTTGCAGAACAAAAAACATATTTTTTCTTCACCGTAAATTAAATGACGGATTGTGTTATTTTTACGCCTTGAAATAAATATGATAATTAAACTTATATTGAATATGAATTTAACTATAAAATATCTCGGATTAGAACTGAAAAACCCAATTATTGTTGGAGCAAGTAATTTGGTAACAGATATTTCAATTCTAAAAAAGCTTGAAGAAGCAGGCGCTGCCGCAATTGTTTACAAATCGCTTTTTGAAGAACAAATTAATCTGGAAAATCTTGAGATGATACAAGATATGACGGCCTATGACGACCGCAATGCCGAAATGACTTCATTGTTTCCACACGACATTTATGAAGCTGGTCCTGATGAATTTTTAATACATTTCGAGGAAGCAAAAAAAGCCATAACCATACCGTTGATTGCCAGCCTCAACGCCGTATTCGACGACACATGGTACGAATATGCCAAAAAGCTTGAAGAAGTAGGAGCTGATGCATTAGAGTTGAATTTTTATAACAATCCACGTGAATTCGACATCGAAGGCCGCGCTATTATCAACGAAGAACTTGATGTGATAAGAGGGGTAAAAGAATCTGTAAAAATTCCGGTAAGTGTAAAACTCAGTCCTTTCTACACTAATCCCCTCTACGTTTTTAATGAAATGGACAGAAGAGGCGTCGATAGTTTTGTTTTGTTTAACAAGCTGTTTCAGCCTGACATCAACATCGAAACCGAAAGCATGCACTTTCCTTATAATTTAAGTAGCGAAGCTGACTACCGCCTGCCTTTGCGATATGCAGGACTTATTTACGGTAATGTTAATGCTGATGTTTGTGCCAATACAGGGATTTTTACCGGTGCCGATGTAATAAAAATGATTCTTGCAGGAGCCAGTGCGGTTCAGGTTGTAAGTACTATTTATAAACATGGTCCGCAGCAAATAACCAAAATGCTCGAAGATATAGAAATTTGGATGGCCAATAAACAATACGAAAACATCAACGATTTTAAAGGTAATTTGTCGAAGAAAAACGTTAAAGATCCTTATGCTTATCGTCGAACACAATATGTTGATATTCTAATGAAATCGTCAAAGATTTTCGAAAAATATCCTTTGATATAACTCGGTTATTTAATATAAAAATACCTGGACATTAATAAAATAGCATCATTAACAACGGGATTAATGTGGTAGACGGCTTTTAGGGCTAATTCAAATCAAGGCAATAATTGAAAATAACTAAAGATTTGACTGATAACCGAAACATAAACACTCAAGGCGAAATATTTGGAAAAGCCGAAAGACTACATAGCCGCAAACTTATCGAACGTTTGTTTAAGGAAGGGGATTTTTTTTTTAAATACCCTTTTAAGGTATTTTATTTTGAAACAGAAAAAGAAAAAATTGCACCGGTTGGGATACTTATCAGCGTATCTAAAAAAAATTTTAAAAAAGCTGTTGACAGGAACAAGATAAAAAGATTAATCCGTGAATCGTATCGCAAAAACAAATCAATATTATACGAATCGGATCATTTAAAAAAAGATAAAAGTCTGTTAATCGGATTGATATACACAGCAAAAACTATTCTGCCTTTCAAGGTTTTAGAAAAGAAAATAATTCTAATTTTACGACAATTTTTTAAAGAGAAATGAGCAGGTTGATCGGCAAGTTTTTCATATTACTTATTCGGGTGTATCAATACACGCTTTCGCCATTTTTAGGGCGTTCTTGCCGCTATATTCCAACATGTTCGGTTTATAGTGTAGAAGCCTTAAAAAAACATGGTCCTTTCAAAGGTGGATGGCTGGCATTGAAGCGGGTGATATCGTGCAATCCTTGGGGAGGTAGTGGCTATGATCCTGTTCCTTAATTAATTTTAAAATAATATTCTTATGATAATGATAAAAAAAGTTTGGATAGTTTTTGCTTTTGTGCTGATAGCCGCAGGCCTGCGGGCTCAGGAAGAAAATAATTTTGAAATTGCAAAGAACATAGAGATATATTCCAATGTTTTGCGACAACTCAACATAAACTATGTAGAAGACATTAAACCTGGCAAACTTACTCAGACTGCTATTAATGCCATGCTGCAAAGTCTTGATCCGTATACGATTTACGTACCCGAATCGCGTCTCGAAGATTTTGAATTGATGACCAAAGGAGAATATGGTGGCATAGGTTCGATGATTCAAAAACAGGGTTATTATGTAGTGATTACAGAACCTTACGAAGGCTTTCCCGCACAGAAAGCTGGATTGAGAGCAGGAGATAAAATTATTGCTATTGATGGCGATTCGGCACGGGGAAAAAGTTCTGCGGATGTTAGTAAAAAGCTGAAAGGCACACCCAAATCGGTGGTGAAATTAAGAATCAGGCATTTCGGAGCTGATAAGGATACGATTATTGATATCACCCGCGAAAAAATTAAAATTCCCAACATCCCATATTATGGTGTAACGGACAACGATATAGGCTATATCATATTAAGCCAGTTTAATCCTAATGCTGCTCTTAACGTGAAACAAGCTTTTCTTAACTTAAAAAACAAGTATCATATAAAAGGGTTAATATTCGACTTGCGAGGAAATGGGGGTGGGCTGCTCAAAGAAGCTGTGGACATAGTAAATCTTTGGATTCCTAAAGGACAGTTGGTCGTTACTACGAAGGGAAAATTAAAACGGAATTCCACTGTCAGCCGAACCCTCAACGAACCTGTTGACTTAAAAATGCCGCTTACAGTGCTTGTTAATGGTAACACAGCCTCTGCATCTGAAATTGTATCAGGTTCGCTGCAAGATTTGGATAGGGCGGTCATTATCGGCCGTCGTACATTTGGCAAAGGCTTGGTTCAAAATATTGTATCGCTTCCATACAATTCAAAAATCAAAATCACTATAGCCAAATATTACATTCCGAGTGGCAGATGCATACAAGCTATTGACTATTTCAACAAAGACAAAAACGGCAATCCCGACCACGTTCCCGATTCATTAATCCGCGCTTTTAAAACCAAAGACGGACGGACGGTTTACGATGGTAAAGGTATCAAACCCGATATTGTGGTTAAAGAAAGAAAATATAGTCAGGTAACTACCGACTTGTATGCCAAAAATTATATTTTCAACTTCGCCAACGAGTTTTATTTGCGACACCGGAGCATTGCACCTCCCGAAAGTTTTGTTATTAGCGACTCGACTTTCAACGCATTCGAAAACTATGTTGCCAAAAAAGGTTTCAATTATAATACCGAAACAGAAAGCCTTTTGAAGCAACTTGATAAAAGTGCACAACGTGAAAGATATCTCTCAGCCATCAAAGTACAGCTCGACACACTACAAAAAACCATTGAACAGGAAAAGAAAAACGATATTGAGAAGTATAAAAACGAGATTAAGAACTTACTAAAAATGGAAATCATTGGTAGATATTATTATCAAAAAGGAAAAATCAGAGCTTCGCTTGGCGATGATTTAGATTTAAGAGAAGCTGAGAAAGTGCTCAACAGCAAAAAATTATATTCTTCCATCCTCAACGGTACTTACAAAACACCCAAATCAGAAAAAATAATTATACGGAAAAAATAATTAAGAACTGAAAGCCGGTTTTTTATGACCCTTGAATCAAAAAATATCCATTCCGATGCTTATATTGTAGCAATCATCATTATTGCTATCAGCATACCCCTTTCAAAATTTACTATGAGTATCAGCGAATTTATTTTGTTTGGGCTGTGGATATGGTCTGGTTTTCACTTTCGCATTGCAAAACGTTTTTTTAAGTATCAAGGTTTTTGGGGCGGTAGTTATTATTTTTTCGGCTATATTTTTAAATTAACTTACAGCAATTTTGTAGAAAAAATGAAGCTGTTTTTTAAAAATAAAGCTGCATTGGTTTTGGCGTCTATTTATTTTTTACATATTGCAGGTCTAATTACAACCAACAATTTCGATTATGCCGCCAAAGATTTGCGCGTAAAATTGCCTCTGCTGCTATTTCCTGTAATTTTTTCAACCATCAACAAAGTAAACTACAAGACATTCAGGCAGATAATGCAGTTTTATATAGCGGCTATTTTTGCCGGTACGTTGATAAGCGCCGCTTTGTTTTTTAAAGGAGATTATTACGATATTCGTGAAATATCTCCTTTTATTTCTCCCATTCGTTTTGGGCTTAATATCACTTTTGCCATATTTATTTTACTCTATTTTATTGTAAAAGACAAATTTTTCAAAAAGTCTATAAAAATATTCTTTGGAGTTTTGATTGCATGGTTTATAGAAATCCTTTTCCTAATGCAGTCTCTAACGGCTCTATCAGCTATTTTTATTCTCATTGTAGGTTTTCTGATTTATTTCGGTTTTAAAACACGATTTCTCTATTTTAGATTAATTATAGCCAGTTTGTTGATTGCATTTCCGATAGGAATCGCTTATTATATTTATCATGATGTAAAACAGTCGATTACGCCACCAAAAATAAATCCTGCCACACTTGATAAATATACCGCCCAAGGAAATCCTTATATTTTCGATACCATTCCACCGGTTGTTGAAGACGGGAAATATATCGGTTTGTATATTTGCTATAAAGAGATGAAAAAAGCATGGAATAAAAGAAGCCATTCCAGTTTTGACGGTAAGACGAAAACCGGTGAAAATATAAAAGATGTTCTTATTCGATATTTAACATCAAAAAATTTAAGAAAAGATGCAAAAGGTGTTAACGCACTTACAAAAAAAGACATCGTTATGATTGAAAATGGTGTGGCAAACTACAACTATATTGCAAACCCTGGCTTACATACTCGCCTTTTAATAATTATAAAAGGTTATAATAATTACGAGATTACCGGCGATCCCAGCGGTAACTCTATTATGCAACGTGTCGAATATTTAAAAGCTGCATTACACATTATACATGATAATTTTTGGATAGGAGTTGGTACCGGCGATATCGAAGATGCATTTTATAGCGAATTTAATAAAATGCATTCAAAACTCAAAGAAATATTCTGGTTTCATGCTCATAACCAGTTCCTTGCTTTTTTTGTCGCTTTTGGACTTTTCGGATTTTTATTTTTCCTGTTTGCACTAATTTATCCGGTGATTATTACCCGGGCCTATCACGACTATTTTTTCATCGTTTTTTATGTTATTGCCCTTTTTTCAATGCTCACAGACGATACGCTTGAAACGCAGGCAGGTGTTACCTTTTTTGCTTTCTTCTTTTCCTTTTTGATGTTTGGAAAAAAACCTAAAAAGAAAACTTTGACACATACATCAAAACTTTAATAGTAAAATACACAACAAAAGCAAAATGATATTAAATTTGCACCTCTTAAATCTGCACAAAGTTATTAACATAGATAATCACGGAATTTTAAATATGTTGATTTTTTCCTTTTTTCATTCAAAAATTCTGTAATTATCATGTAATCAGTAGAATGTCTATTTATTTTTTATTCTTTTTGTAAAAACATATATATCATACATTTTACTATTTAGTTTTGATAGGTTTCTATTTACACAGCAATTGACAAGTAAATATTTTTACTTAGTCATATGATATATTTAATATTTACAGCAATGAAAGTACAAAATTTATTTAAAACGCTAAGTCCTTTTGCAGGAATTTCTTTTGATAACGAATTGTTCGACAGGTCTGGTTTAAACGAATATATTGATAACGAGTTAGCTATTAGTTCAAAAATTGTTGGATATCCATACAGGGAAATAATTAGAAACGTAACTAATGGTTTTTTTTCGTGTGGAGGACCATATTGAAGACATCAATACACATTTAAAAAATTTTCTTACGATAAAACAATAGTGTGCCAAATCCCGCTACAGTATTAAGAGAAATAACCGACCGGCAAACCGATTGAAATCAATTATAATAAACATGAAGTGGCCTCTTCTCCGATTTTATGAATAATGACTTTGGCTAAAAGGATTTGCCGTTTCCTTTTATGAGTCCGATCTAAAAAGGTTACAATTTGGTTTCAGCCACTTTTACCCCTCAATCCCCTAAAGGGGAAGTGGCTGAAGATCAGTACAGTAAATACCGATTTTCATTATTTACCCTAGTTAACCTTTTTAGACTGGACTCTTTTATGAATCAAAACAATGCTTTTATAATAATTATGACAATGAAAAAAAATTACAACTATGTCGTTAGAAAAGTCCCGGAAGTGTTTGCGGATGTTAAACTTACAACACGCCTAAAAAGATTTATGTTCAGATTCATATCTGTAGCAGGTAAATGGAAATATCAAGACTGAAGATGGATGTTGAAGTTATACACAAACAAGCCATATTACAGGCCGATATGCTGAACTATCTCCAAATAAATTGAAAAACAAAGGACTGTTATGCCCATTTTTTTTCAATTAATTAATTGTCAATTATCTGATGATATGATTGTTAACATGTTTTGTTCCAATTCTTAAAATGGATTTTTATTTAAAAAGCATACGAGTAAATCAATCAAAGTAATCTGAAAACGGCAAGTCGAGTATTTCAAGCTTTTTTTTGTTGATTGCATCTTCAAATAAAGTAAAAATGTATGGTTTTACTCTAAGGATTCCAGAAATAGCATAAATAGGGTAATTGATTTTCCCCCGCTAAATACGTAAACAAGTGTATATCTAAATATTAAAAAGCATGCAATATTTTTGTAATTCGCTGATCATCAAATTTTTTAACAAAACCACGGATCATGATCGAATACTCAGGTTAGTATAATTTTGAATTTACTTGCGGATTTAAGGGTAAGTTTAAAATCCATTTATTACAAAAATTACTCTTTATTAATACTAAGGTAAAGGATTTTATTAGCAATTTTGATTATATATTACCGAATCGGTTTACTTTTGCAATAGCATTTTGGTGTTTAATCAAATAGAGACGAAAGTAAGAAAACAAAGCCAATAATACGTTTTCGATTAAAACCGGGATAAAACAAAAAAGGACAGGTTTAAAACATAATAATATGGATAACAGAAGCATAGTAAGTAAAGAGAGAAAAGTTAGGGTTGCTATTACTCATGGTGACGTCAACGGGATTAATTACGAAATTATCATCAAAGCTATTAAAGATAACCGGTTATACGAATTGTTTACACCCATTGTTTACGGTTTGTCAAAAGTTGTGGGATATCATCGAAAAAATATGAATATTAACGACTTCAACTACAACGTAGTGAAGGATGCGCGGCAAGCATTAACCAACCATGCTAATATAGTAAACATCAGTAACCGTGAGGTAAAAATTGAGTTTGGAAAATCAACTGTTGAGGCTGGTATTCTTGCTTATGAAGCCCTTGAAAAAGCAGTAGCAGATTTAAAAGAGCAGAAAGTGGATGTACTGGTTACCGCACCTATCAATAAGGCAAATATTCATTCTGAAAATTTTCATTTTCCCGGGCACACCGAATATTTTTCAGACCGTTTTCAAATCAGCAACTATCTGATGCTGATGGTTGAAGGCGGGTTGCGTGTGGCAATGGTTACCGGACATATTCCACTAAAAGAGGTTGCGGAAACGCTTAGCAAAAAAATTATTAGTGAAAAGATTGCCGTTTTACATCATTCGTTGCAGCGCGATTTTCTTATTGATGCACCTAAAATTGCTGTTTTAGGACTAAATCCTCATGCCGGCGACAAAGGCCTTATCGGCGACGAAGACGAACTGATTATAAATCCGGCGATTATCTCGGCAAAAAAACACGGCAGTTTTATTTACGGACCATTTGCTGCCGACGGCTTTTTCGGTTCGGGAGAATATTGTAAGTACGATGCTATTCTGACTATGTATCACGATCAAGGCCTAATACCATTTAAATTGTTGTCAATGGAAAAAGGGGTTAACTTTACTGCAGGTTTGCCTATTATACGTACTTCACCCGTACATGGTGTTGCTTACAATATTGCCGGTAAAAATATAGCTTCCTATACTTCTATTCGACAAGCTATTTATCTCGCACTTGATATTTATAATAATAGAAAAGTTTACGACAAAATACATGAAAATCCTTTGGATTTCAATCTGATGAGTGAAAATATCCACAACGACACTAAAGACATTCCCGACGAAATGAAAGAGGTTCAGGACTAAAATGAAACATCAGGTATATACCGGAAAACAGCTTGCGCAAATTGTATCTGCCATAAAAACTTGTGGTAGGATAAAGGATATGAGGGTAACCGATATCCTTATTGATAGTCGCCGTTTGATAAGTTCCGACAACTGCTTGTTTTTTGCATTAACTACAAGGCGCAACGATGGACATAAATACATCGAAGGTCTGTATAAAAAGGGCGTTCGCTTTTTTATGGTAGATACGAAATTTAAAGATACCGGAAATTTTCCCGATGCTATATTTTTTATCGTCGCCAATACTCTTAAAGCTTTACAGGCTTTGGCAGCATATCACCGGGCGCAATTCAACATTCCCGTAATCGGTATTACCGGCAGTAATGGCAAAACTGTAGTGAAAGAGTGGTTGTATCAGTTGTTGAATCCCGATAAAAAAATTATTCGCAGTCCTAAAAGTTACAATTCTCAAATCGGTGTTCCGCTATCGGTTTGGCAAATCAACAACGACCACAAATTGGCCATTTTCGAAGCGGGTATCTCCGAACCTAACGAAATGGAAAATTTGCAGTCCATCATTAATCCTACACTCGGAATATTTACCAACATAGGAGAAGCACATGGCGAAAATTTTATCAGCAACATTCAAAAAACCGGTGAAAAACTGAAACTTTTTACCAAAGTGGAAACACTAATTTATAATAGCGATCAAAAAGACATTCAGCAAGTGGTTATTCGCTCGGGGGTTCTCGAAAACATTAAAACTTTTGTTTGGGGCAAAGCTAACGACGACAACCTCAAAATAAGTGGAGTTGAAACAGGTGAAAACGAAACTCGTATTACGGGAACTTATAAAAACGAACTGATAAATATCACAATTCCTTTTACTGACAGGGCGTCCGTTGAGAATGCCATTCATTGCTGGGCAATGATGTTATTACTCGGATATTCAAACGATATTATCCGGAAAAGAATGCCTAAGTTAGCTCCTATTGCTATGCGCCTCGAACAAAAGGAAGGAATCAACAACTGTACTATCATCAACGATTCGTATAATTCCGATTTCAATTCGCTAAGCATTGCCATTGATTTTTTAAACCAACAAAATCAGCATCGCGAAAAAGTAGTAATTTTATCCGATATCTTACAAAGTGGTCGAAACGATGTAGATTTGTATTGCGATGTAGCGGCTTTATTCAAAAAGAAAAATATTGATAAACTCATTGGCATAGGTTCTACAATATCGAAATATGCTGATAAATTTTCGTGTGATAAAGTTTTTTATACTACCACTGCCGATTTTCTAACTAATTTTCAATTGACTTCGTTAAAAAATCAAGCCATATTGCTTAAGGGTGCCCGAATATTTGAATTTGAGCGTATTAGTCGTTTTATGCAGCAAAAAGTTCACGAAACTGTTTTGGAAATTAACCTTACGGCATTGGTAAACAATTTGAATTTCTTTCGCTCAAAAATCAATAAAGAAACAAAAATTATGGCTATGGTTAAGGCTTTTTCGTACGGTAGCGGAAGTTTCGAGATTGCTAATGTATTGCAATATCATCAGGTTGATTATCTTGCTGTTGCCTTTGCCGACGAAGGTGTGGAATTACGTAAAGCAGGAATTACCCTCCCGGTAATGGTAATGAATCCCGAAGAGTACGCCTTCGACCTTATGATAAAACACCAGCTTGAGCCTGAAATATTCAGTTTCAGAACTTTGAAGATGCTCGAAAAGGCCATAAAAAGGAATGCCTTACCAGAAAACAAACCTGTTAAAGTTCATATTAAATTAGAAACAGGAATGAACCGGCTTGGTTTTGTAGAAGAAGAAGTAGAACCGTTGATAGAGCGCCTGTTTAAAAACCCTTTTATTTATGTACAATCGGTTTTTTCGCATCTTGCGGCTAGCGACAAACCCGAATTTGATAATTTTAGTAGAACACAAATAGAACGGTTTTCTACAATAGCTCAGCATATTATAAATGCCGCCGACCATCCCGTTATGATGCATATCCTTAACTCGGCAGGTATTCTTCACTTTCGCAATGCACAATTCGATATGGTTCGTCTCGGCATTGGCCTTTACGGAATTTCTAATACAAAAGAAATAGGTTTGCAGCAAGTTACATCTCTAAAATCAGAAATCGTAAGAATAAAAAATATTAAAAAAGGTGAGTCGGTGGGATATAATCGTAACTTTATTGCCGAACAAGATATGCAAATAGGTATTGTATCAATCGGTTATGCCGACGGCCTAATGCGATACCTCGGTAACGGCAAGCTGCAATTATGGTTGAAAAACCAAGCAGTGCCCGTTATCGGTGATATCTGTATGGATATGTGTTCCATCGATCTTAGTGGCACAAAAGCCAGAGAGGGCGAAATTGTTGTTGTATTCGACGAAAAACACCCTGTTGCCGAAGTAGCTACTATTGCTCAAACCATCCCTTACGAAATTCTTAGCCGCATTTCGCGACGCGTGAAAAGGGTTTATTTTCATGAATGAGTGACCGGCTCGAAAAGCATTGTTAATAATTTTTTAGCATCACAATTTCGTAACGATGTTGGTCATAGATATTTCAGCACAAGATAAAAAGTGATTTTAATCTTTTTAACAAACCTAAGAAAAATTGGAGGGAAAAACACGAATAAGTCCTTTATTTCCCTTCTTTTTCCCTGATAACCACAAATATATCTTCATTGTCTTTTTTCATAAAATACTTTTCGCGGGCATATTTTTCAAGTTGGGCAGTGTCATATCGCAATGCTTTGATGGCTTTTTGAGTTTTGTGAATTTCGTCTTGGTAATAACGTTTTTGCTCTTTAAGCTTTTCAATGGTCCGCCTTTGGACAAAATGCCGATACAAACCGTTGTTTCTTGATAAAAGTAGCAACAACAAAAAAAGTAATGTTGCCCAAAAATAGCGATTCGTTATCATTTTTTTTAAACCCATATTTTAGCTGATTCTTTGTAAGCAAAAGTACAATTTGCAAACTTATGAAATATAGTTTCTGTCCGTTTTTTTTTATTTTTTTGCTGGAACGCAATATATACAGATTTTATTTGCAAATTTACAGCTGAATTCATCTTTATTTTAATCATCAATATTTTAATCATCATGGAATACGAAAGTAACCTTACGGAAGAAAAATTTGTAAAAGAAGTCAGTTATGTGTTATACAGTGGCAAAGGCTGGATGAAATTTTATGGCATTATCACCGTTATTGTCGGAATTCTTTCAGCAATATCAATTGTTGGAATACTATATGCTTGGCTTCCCATTTGGCTTGGCGTGTTGATATACGGTACTGCCAACAAAGTGGATATGGCCTATCGTACCGGCGACAAACAAGCTTTTATCGAAGCTCAAAAAAAACTCAATACTTTTTTTGTTATCAATTCGGTTATTATTTTAATAGGGATAATTATTTCGGCGGTGGTGTTAATTGCATTTTTCGGCGGTTTTATGCAGGGCTACTTAAGCCAAATTAATAGGCATAATTTTTATTAAATTCTTATAATAAATAAAATCGATCGGCATATTGTTAGCTTATTTAATGACGAAGTAAAATAGTAGATAGCGGTATAAAAAGTGTGTTTTTTTGGAATGCGTTTTTTTTTTAAAATGCGGGAAACAACTGAGCTTAATTATTATTGCCTTGTCTTTTGTTCCAAAGCTTCTTCAACAATCATCTCGAAAAAGTCGTTCATCGTAAGGCCGAAAGCTTGTGCTTGTTGCGGTATGATACTTGCTGCCGATATACCCGGAATAGAGTTTAACTCCAAAAAATAGATATCTTCGTCAGTAAGGATAAAGTCGAAACGAACAAATCCACGGCAGTCCGTTTTGCGAAACAAAAATGACGATAGTGCTTTTATATCGTTGGCAATATATTCCTCAATAGGCGCAGGAGTAATTTCGTCGGATTTACCATGGTACTTGGCTTCGTAATCGAAAAAATCGTTTTCACTTACAATTTCCGTCAACGGAAAAACAAGGAGTTCGTTTTTGTATTTCAGTAGGCCACAAGCAATTTCACGACCCACGATAGCTTCTTCAACAATTATTCTGTTGTCGTAACGAAAAGCTTCTGCAATGGCTTTTGGCAAATCATCGGCTTTTTTCACTTTCGACACTCCCACACTCGAACCACTCGACGAAGGTTTAACAAAGACAGGAAGTCCGAGAGTTTCCACAACCTTTTTTATATCAATATTATCATCTTTTGTAAACGAAAAAGACTGGGCTGTTTTAATTCCGAAAGAATCTACAAAGTGATTGCAATAATATTTGTTAAAACTCAATACCGAAGCATCAACTCCGCAGGAAGTATAAGGAATTTCTAATAAGTCGAAATAAGCCGGGAGACGTCCATTTTCACCAGGATTGCCGTGTATCGCATTGAAAACCGCATCGAAGTAAATCGTTTTGTTTTCTAAAGTCAGGCTAAAATCAGCTTTGTTAAGCAAGCGTTTTTTTCCGTTTTCCATTGGGTAATACCATTTTTTTTCTTTAATAAAAAGAATGTAGCAATTGTATTTTTTGGGAGAAAGATGTTTTTTCACCATTTTGGCACTCTCAATTGAAATCTCGTATTCCCCCGAATTTCCTCCGCAAACGATGGCAATGTTTTTCATAATTCTATTCACAATAATTTTTACCTTTGTCGTTGTTTTGAACAATATATTTTATTGAACAAAGTTAAGGAGTTATAGCCGTATTTTAACAATTTACAGTTAAAAAATTTAAGATGGGTTTTTTTTATTTCTTAGGTAAGAAAAAATTTTATCTTCACTTGTTGATAGCCATTGTGGTTACGGTAATTATTTTTTGGGCCACACTGGAAGCTCTAAGTGTTTATACGCGACACGGTGAAGTATACCTTGTGCCCGATTTTTCGGGAAAAACCGTCAAAGAGTTACAAGAAAAAGGCTACAACGAATACTTCGACTTACTTGTTATTGACTCGGTTTACGATCGTCATAACAACAAAGGAGATATTGTTTTGCAGAATCCGGCTTCAGGTTCCAAAGTAAAAAAAGGACGACATGTTTATCTTACTGTTGTAGCGCAAGCTCCCGAAAAAGTTACAATGCCAAACCTTAGGAATCTATCTTTACGTCAAGCACTAGTTACACTTGATGGAAAAGGCCTACGTGTTGGCAAACTTGAATTTGTCGATTATTTTGCACGTAATGCTGTTGTGGACCAATTGCTTTCCGGCGAGCCGGTGGAAACGGGAACCGAATTACCCATAGGTACGGTTATCGACCTTGTTGTGGGTATCGGCAAGAGTAAAGTGGGTGTTAATATTCCGTTTTTGATAGGAAAAAAGTCCATTGATGCACGTGGAGAATTGCATTTTGCGTCGTTGAATGTGGGTAAAGAATATTTTCTCGACGGCAACGACACCACACATGCTCGGGTTTTTAAAACAGAACCTACATTTACAAAAAACGAAGAAGTTCCGCTCGGGACAGCAATAAATTTATGGTACAGATCAGATCAATTATTCGATTTTGACGCTTACATTCGCCAATTGCTTTCCGATACTTTACAAGGCGACACAACAAATAATAATCAGTAAGACATTGATGAAAATTTTTAAAATATTTTGTATAACGATATTTTTCTTTTCAGGGAATGTTTTTGGACAGGAAAGGTTAACCGGAATTCAAATCAACGAAAAAGTGGCAAAAGTTGCTGCCGGTATTGCCATTCGCAAAACTAAAAAGACTTACTCCGATGGCAGGCAAACACATAAAGAGGTTAAACAGCTTCCTTTTTTCGACGATTTTACCACCTCGAAAATTGTCCCCGACACTACCCTTTGGATCGACCATAGTGTTTTTATTAATAATGATTTTTCGTATTTTCCTCCCAACCTCAATGTAGCTACTTTCGACGCACTTGATTCTACGGGAAAAATATATGCCAATGCCGATTATATTGCTTTTCCTGCCGACGTGCTTACTTCGGTTCCCTTACGTACCGACTCGGTTTTCAGTCCCATAATACAAAAACTTTCTCCTTCCGATTCGCTTTATCTGAGTTTCTATTATCAGCCACAAGGTAGAGGTAATGCACCCGAAGAATGGGATACCCTGATTTTGGAAATGAGTTATTTAACGGGCGATACCGTTTTTTCGCATATTGATTCCATTTGGGTTTCGGCAAGCATTTATCTCAAAAACGAACAAGATACAATCTTCCCTTTCGATACTTTATGGGCAACTCCCGGTTGCAGCCCAAATATGTATATTATTAATTACAAAACACTTGTTTGGGGCGACTTGGTTAGAATGCCCTGCGACTCGGTGATGGTTCCCGAACGAAAATGGAAAGAAGTTTGGAAAGCCAATGGGATGAAACTCAGTGATTTTCAAAAAAAATATGGGAAAAATTTTGTTAGAGTGATGATACCGATTACCGACACCGATTTCTTTTTCAAGAGTTTTCAGTTCCGGTTTCGTAATTATGCCAGTATTGCCAACGACATTAACCCCTCTGAAAAAAGTAATTGCGATGAATGGAACGTCGATTTTGTTTATTTAAACTACAACCGGAGTATCGGCGATACGACTTACCGGATGCTTACGTTTTCGGCACGGGCGCCATCTTTCCTAAAACACTATCAAGTAATGCCTTACCGGCAATATCGTGCCGATCCCACTAACTCTCTTCGCGAAACATTTCATATGTATATTGCCAACCTCGACAAGATAGAACACAACACAAAATACCGCTACGAAGTTTACGGCACCGACGGTACTTTTTATTATGACCACAACGGCGGAAGCTGCAATTTACCACCTTTTTATACATTCGGATTTCAAAATTGCAATACTTCTTGCGGCCGTGCACATGCTTGTCCCACCGTCGATTATGCATTTAATATTGATTATTCGGTTGATACCGCTTCTTTTGTTATCAAACACTACATCAGCGATTCTTCACAAGGCAATTTCTTGGTCGATTCGGCCATTTACCGTCAAGGGTTTTACAACTATTTTGCTTACGACGACGGCACACCCGAATTTGGTTATTTTCTTGAACCTACAGGTGCACAATTGGCTTATCAGTTTAAGCTTACAATGGCCGATACTTTACAAGGAGTACAAATTTATTTCAGCCAACTTCAAGATGCCAACGATAGCAAATATTTTGATCTGAAAGTTTGGGGAGACAATAACGGCAAACCCGGTGAACTTTTGTATTCGGAAGACAATAAACGTGTGAAATGGGAAAATGGCATTTACAGATTTTATCCTTATTTGTTTGAATACCCTTTTGTGGTTTCGGGAACTATTTATGTCGGCTACGAACAACAAGAAGGTGGAATAAATGTGGGTTTCGATGTAAACGACAATGAAAAAAAACACATTTTTTATAATGTTGAAAATACTTGGTACCAGAGCAATTTCGATGGTGCTTTGCTCATTAGGCCTATTGTAGGAAGCCGGCTCGTTTTGGGTGAAAAAACATTTGGCAACTCCAGTAATCATCATCTGAAATTGTATCCGAATCCGGCAGACAACTACCTAAAATTTGATGCTTCTGTTCTTGTAACAGGAAAACCTGCAGAGATGAAAATTTATTCTGTGTTCGGCCAATTGATACTACAAAAGCTTTTGAATAACAACACTATTGATATTGCCTTTTTGCGTGAAGGGATGTATATGCTTACACTTACAACTGACGGCAAATTGTACACAACAAAATTTTTGAAAAGAAGTAGATAATGTCAGAAAATCCCATAGAAGAAAATGCGATTTTGTACGAACATCATCGTATAACGATTGACCCAGGACAAATACCTTTGCGTATCGACAGATTTTTATTTAACCGCATCGAAAATGTGTCGCGCAATAAAATACAAAACGCAGCCCGTGCAGGCAATATTCTTGTAAATGACAAGCCTGTAAAGCCCAATCATAAAATAAAGCCCGACGATGTTGTTTCGGTAGTGTTAAGTCATCCTCCGCGAAATGTGGAAATATTTCCCGAAGAAATACCTCTGCAAATTGTTTACGAAGATAAGGACGTAATTGTTGTAAACAAACAAGCCGGAATGGTTGTACATCCGGCACACGCCAATTATACAGGAACCTTGTTGAATGCGCTATCCGCACATTTTGCCAAAAATAATCGAGCCGAAGTGGAAAACGGTTTTGGATATCTTGTTCATCGTATTGATAAAGATACCAGTGGTTTACTACTTGTAGCCAAAAACGAATTGGCACAAAGTGTTTTGGCACGGCAATTTTTCGAACATACCGTTAAACGACTGTACAATGCAATGGTTTGGGGCGATTTTGAGGAAGATGATGGAACTATTAATGGAAATATTGGCCGTCATCCGAAAGATCGACGAAAGATGACTGTTTTTCCGAATGGAGAATATGGTCGTGAAGCAATTACAGAGTTTAAAATTTTAGAGCGATTCGGTTATGTAAGCCTTGTGGAGTGCCGATTAGAAACGGGTCGTACACATCAAATCAGGGCACATTTCCAATACATTGATCATCCGCTTTTCAATGATGAAAAATATGGCGGAAACCTAATCTTGAAAGGTACTACTTTCACCAAATACAAGCAGTTTGTACAAAATTGTTTTAAGATTATGCCACGACAATCTCTCCATGCTCGTTCACTTGGTTTTATTCATCCGTCCACGGGCAACGCAATGTTTTTTGATTCGGATTTGCCAGCCGATTTTCAAGAACTTGTTGAAAAATGGAAAAGTTATACCAACCAAAGATAATTGGGTTAAAAGAACAAGGGAGCAAGGGTGTGTAATGACGAGGGTCTGCCGCATGAAATGCGATGCTTACCCTATGAAATTTGAAGCACGAAAATATTTCTCAATGGTAAGTAGGGTCTGCTGATTTTTTGAAAAACATAATTATAATATCGGTTATTCAAATAGATACTTCCAAACTAATCAATAGATCCGGGTTAAAAAATGCAGGGTTTTTTGTCCATTCGTTCAAAAACCTTTGTACTAATATTGAACAACTTTTTTCAAAATAAAAACATTTTAACAATACGTACCTGACGGCACTCAACAAAAGGATACTTTTAATCTACTCCAACGAGACTAAAATGGCAGAATTAATATCTTAATAATCAAAATATTAAATGAGTCCGGTGTAAAAAGGTTCTATAATGATTTTAAGTAATTTTACCCCTAATTACCCTAAAGGGAAGTTGTTGAAAATAAGCTAATATTGTAGAGATGAGATAAGCTTTGATTTTAAATATTTACGCTTTTTTACCTTTTTAGACTGGACTCTTAAATAATAAAGAAACGATTTTACTGTGGCTTGTCCCGTAGGGACAACATTTTGGTAGTCAATAAATAAAGAATAAAGAAGTGCCGTTAGGTACGACATATTTTATTTTGAGGCGTGCCATGAAAATATCAGCAAACCCTAAGTAGCTATTTTACTGTGAGAAAAATAAAAGGGAAGATTACTGATTAACGGTTGACGATTTGATTCATTTTTTAATGAACCGCCCTAATAGCGGGAAAAAATTGTAATAGCCACATTATTTAAGACTTTTGCAGCGCAGAAAGTGCACAAAAACAAGTGTTGAAATGCTCAACAAATAGACGTGGACGGGTTATTTCGTTAAAATCTTTTTGGGAATACTTTTTGGAAATTTACGTATTTCTACTGCAATGAAATTTATCAAGATTTGCGTTTTTTCAGCTGCACTTATTTATAAAATCCGATAGAATATTTTTATTTTTCGAGCAATACAAAACCCCAAGCCGGAAGATGGAAAACCAAACCGGGGACTGTGTTGTAGATTTCATTGCTAAACACGTCTTTAAACTTTCCATTCAAAACGTAATTGTCTATTTTGAATTCCTGCTGACGATCTGAAAAATTAAGGATGCTTACCACAATATTTCCTTCTTTTTCGCGATAAAATGCAAAAATATTTTTATTATCTATAGCCGAAAGCAAGTGAAAACTGCCTCCCGAAAGTCCGTTCCATAGAGCTTTGTTGCCGTGTTTCATTTGGTTCAGCCGGGTATAAAAAGAGGCATAAGGTAGTTCGGACCAATTGATAGTATCTTTAGCGAAAAAGCGGAGGCGTTTTTTGTTTCCGGCCTCTTGTCCGCTGTAAGTCAAAGGCATACCGGGAATAGTATAATCGAAAACAGTGAAAACCTTAAATGCATCTCCAAGACGCTCAAAACAAGTTCCGTTCCACGAATTTTCGTCGTGGTTGCTCGTAAAATACATGCGGTACATATACGGTTTGAAACGTGCCTTATTCCATTGCATATAGCCGTTTATGCTGTTTGCTTGTTTATTGCCTTTAGCTATATCGTTCATCAAGTGCATCATTTTCCATGTATAATTCATATCGAAAGCTTTTTTCAGCAAATCCACATTGTCTTCGTCTTCGGCAAGCATAAACACCTGTTTGGTAGTGTCGAGTTCCCGTCTGGCTTCGTTCCAAAAATCAGTAGGCACCATCCCCGCCACATCGCAACGAAAACCGTCAACATCGGCATTAACTAACCAGTAGCGCATGGCCGAAATCATAGCGGCACGCATTTGCTTATTGTTGAAATTAAGCTCAATGACATCTGTCCAATCGTAAGGCGATTTAAAATTACCATGTTCATCTTTTTCATACCAGTCGGGGTGTTTTTTCGTCCATACATTGTCCCAGGCAGTATGGTTGGCCACCCAATCAAGAATAACATGCATTCCATTGCTATGTGCCTCATCAACAAGAGCTTTCAAGTCGTTGAGAGTGCCGAATTCAGGATTTACAGTGAGGTAGTCTTTTACGGCGTAATAACTACCGAGGCTTCCCTTTCGGTTTTTTTCACCTATGGGGAAAACCGGCATCAGCCACAAAATGTCCACTCCCATTTTTTTCAATCGTGGCAAATGCCGCTCAAATGCTTTAAAAGTTCCTTCGGGGGTATATTGCCTGATGTTCACTTCATAAATATTGGCTTGCCTACTCCATTTCACATGTCTTAGTGTTGAGTTGTTGCTCATTTTTTTCGTTTTGTTTTCATTATTTCGACAACTCGTTGCCAAAGCTAAAAACAAGCTTAGCAACAAAACCGGCGAAAATAAGAAGAAAAAACTCTTATTTATCGTTTTCCCGTATTTCATTTCACAAGTTTTAAAAAACAATTTTATCACTATAAATATTATGTTGTAATATACAAAAATAGGCTTTTTTAATAACATGGATAAATAGGGCTAATAATTCTTTTGAGATACTGTCGTAAAAGATTATTCATAAATTATCTTTAGGACCACGCTGTGCTGGTCACAAACAGAAATAGCATTTTCAGCAAGCAAATCGCTTTGGCCATTTATTTATAGATTTGCAAAATTGCAGTTTTGTTCTTAAACTGCTGTTGAACACAAAATCGTGTAGGCTGATGTTGGTGTTTAACTTTCTAGGGTGAAGTAATTTCTCGTATAGCGGACCAGCTCCCCGTTGCCCACACGTTCCGTTGTTCCTTTCGTATTCTCGCTTTGTTACCCTATTACATATTGTTGTTATAAATTATTATAATTACCTTATTATCAGTTGTGTTCCATTGGCAACCTGTATTCCTGCCGGAAGATTATTGAGCTTGTAAATCCTACTTAGGCGCATACCGTAAAGTTGCGAAATGAAGCGGAGGGTTTCGCCTTGACGGACAATATGAACTTTATATTTGCGTTGTGGCTTGCGTTTTTTCTTTTGCAGGTAAACTATTTCGCCGATTTTGAGTACATGTTTTTTGTTAGTGTCGTTGTATTTATAAAGTTGCCAAATATACATCTCAAATTCATCGGCAATTTTTTTAAAAGTATCGCCTTTGGTAGCAATAATAAGCTTTTTGCCGTTATTTTTATAAATTTGATATAAACCGTTTGGGCTTTTACCATATTTTATAAAACCTGCAATGCTAGGTGGGGCAACTATTTTTCGCCGGCTACGATACTTTCTTTTTCCTTTTAAGGCTTGGTTATCATATTGATCGAGATGGTATTTTTTTATAATTTTGATGAGTAACTTAGGATATTTAGGGTTGGTTGCATATCCCGCTTTTTTTAGGCCATAAGCCCATTTGCGATAGTCGGTAATACGATAATCGAACAAAAAAGAATATCGTCCGCGTTTGGTAAGAAACAGGGAGTGGTCGCGATACGAATCTTCGGGTTTTCTGTATTTTCTAAAACACTCGTGTCTTACATCATCATTCATATAAAAACGTTTACCCTTCCAATCTTTATGGCATTTTATCCCGAAATGGTTGTTTGCCTTACGTGCTAGCCTACTGTTGCCACTGCCCGATTCGAGTATGCCCTGTGCCAATGTAACGGAAGCTGGAATTTTGTATTGCTTCATTTTCATAATAGCCACCTTTTTGTATTTTTTAATATATTCACGGGTGGTCATCCTTCTGTGCTGTGCCAAAGCAAGAATAGCAACAAAAAGGAATAGACTAGTAATAAGTGTTTTTAGAAATGTCTTCCGGTAACTTTGCATAGATGGCAAAAATAAAGTTTTATGTTTGATAAGTTTTTTTAACAAAATGGATTTATTCACAACAAAATGTTCGTAAAAAAAGGTCTTATCGTTTTTCCGATTCCGCCTCATCTTGCAATTGTTTTACAAACTTTTTATCGAAAAAAATCCAAAACAGCGGTTGCCAGTGTGCATTTCCCATTGCATCAATACGGCGCGCAACGGGACAGATACCTCTGATAATTTTTTCAAAATTCATAGTAGCGGGATTGGTTCGCCATTCTTCCATAAAACGAATTTTTTCGATGTCGCTGTTTCTGATACGGTGTATGATAAGGGTGTCGTAAAATTCGTACGGTGGTGAAGTATGTTGAAGTTTTCGTACTAGCGTGTCTGATAATATATCGGCTACCTTATCAGCACTAATAGGTTGATAATAATAGTTGTAAACTTTATATTTTCCATTTTTTGCTCCGTCGATAATCATATCGACAAGTTTTTCGCGGTCGGGGCCAACAAGATTTTGTATCCACCAATCGTATTCGGGGTTGGGACTTTTTATGTTAACGTCGTACTGAATTTTTTTTGTTATCAACATCGGCTGATGCTTTTCGGTGCAGGACGTCATAATCACCGTTATTGCCAAGAGAGCAAAAAATATTTTTTTCATGTGTTAAAAATTCGGACTATAAAAATACAATAAATACCAATTATTCTACCTTTGTGCAAATCAAAAACGAAAAATCAATAAAATTCGTGTAATATGGCATCAATAAAAGTACCGACCTTACTAATCGACAGGCAGAAAGTTCGAGACAACATCAATAAGATGGCTGAGAAAGCACGTTATTCGGGTAATATTTTTCGTCCTCATTTCAAAACGCATCAATCGGCCGGGGTAGCCAGAATTTTTCGTAATGCAGGTATTCGTCAAATTACGGTTTCTTCGGTAAGTATGGCAACGAAATTTGCTGCGCTTGGGTGGAACGATATTACCATAGCTTTTTTGTTAAACCTGCGCGAAACGGAAGAAATCATTCAACTAACAAAAGGAATTCGGCTCAACATACTTTTGGATAATCAATTTGTTGCACGGAAGTTACGTGAACTTTGTCATTACTCTATTGGTGTTTTTTTAAAAATCGACACGGGTTATCACCGGACGGGTTTGCTGCCCGAACAATCGGGGGAATTAGAATCTGTTTTAAAAGTTATAGAAACTTCGGGAAACTTGCATTTCAAAGGTTTTCTTACCCATGCCGGACATTCTTATAGTGCCAAAAGTACTATGGAGGTACTTAAAATAATGACAGATGCAAAAGATAAACTATTTGCTCTCAAACAAAAATACAAAAGCCGTTTTCCAGATATTATCACCTCATACGGCGACACGCCTTCGTGCACTATGGCAGCCGATTGTAAAGGTTTTGATGAAATACGTCCCGGAAATTTTGTTTATTTCGATGTAATGCAGTATCGTCTCGGTTCGTGTTCGTTGAACGAAATTGCTGTTGCGGTAGCTTGTCCGGTAGTGGCTGTTTATAACACAAATGAAGAAATTGTTGTTTATGGAGGTGCCGTACATGTTTCCAAAGAGTTTATCGAGGGTAATAATAATAATAAACTTTACGGTTATGTGGTTCGGTTAAACGAAAGCTATCATTGGAGCAAACCTATAGCAGGAGCCTATGTTGCCTCACTTTCGCAAGAGCACGGCTTGATAAAAATACCAAGAAAGGAGATGGAAATTTTTAGTCCGGGCGATGTTTTGGGAATACTTCCGATTCATTCGTGCCTTACAGCTAATTTGTTGAAAAAACAAATATTTATTTAATAATAAGAACATATGTTGTCATTATTAATGCATTTATCCTGTAATGGAATTTAACGAGATTTATCTTGTAATGAAATTACGTCCTCGTTAAAACCAAGGGGTCAATTTACTTCTGCATTTGCAAAGCCTAAAATTAATTATCTCAATGACGTTTGTTCTAATCTCAAAACTCCTGACTTACTGAAATTCATTTTGTTACATGTCCTCATCGAAAATACATTAACCGTTAACAGATAATCAACACTTTATCATTTGCAAAACTATGTTTTCGGTTTTGGAATTTAAAAAGTGCTTTTTAATATTGTTTGTCTGAAATACTACCAAATCATCATACAGGGAGTTTCTACGTCGTTCACGTGGCAGACAAACTACAAGCAATTACGATAAATTACAACAGGCTATCACAATAGCATGATTTCGATTAATTACGTAAGTGCCGGGTATTTGATGCGGCAGGGATTGGAGTGGCAGCCCGCAGCGCCAAAGTTGATTGAGGCTTGCGGAGGCAGGGCTGACGATAGGAAGCCCCTGCAAACGCAATAGCCGAAACGACATTGGGGCGAGGACTATAACGGAAAGCCCGCCTGGCCGCCATAAAAAAAATACATAAATAATCAAGTTCGGTTATCAGCTTTTTCCACGATGCCTAAATTCTTTTTCCCGTCGATTTTTATTTTAACGGGTTTTTTAAAACGGACATGTCTGAGGGTTTCGTTTTCGAATATGGCAACTTGTGCGTCGAGATAGTCGATATCGAAAAAGCCTTCATTAATATAAGGGTTTACGGAAAAATATCCTACACGGAATGATGTAAGATTTTGGAAAAAATGAGTTCCTTGACTCGGGTCGATACGATAGTTTTTAAGTCCTGCTTCCACAATAAGGCGTGTTGCCGAAATTTGCGGCCATTTTACGGGGATACCAAGCCATGGGTCGCTCGAACCCCAACGACCGGGGCCTATCAGAATGTAATTTTTGCCTTCTTTGAGAAAGCCATCGTTTATTTCAGCCACCATTATAGCAGTGTTATTGTTTTGCGAAGCATCGAATCTTTTTGGTTTGATGTAAACCACATCATAGATATCATCAATAACACCGTTGCCGAGTGCTGCATTTGATATTATAATACAATTGTTATGTTTTATTTCTTCCGGTTCGAGATTTACGCTTTCGTCCTTAGAGGCGATAGGCCTGATTTGCAATAAGTTGAATTTTATATTTTGACCTTGTACGATGTTCAGATCAACAACGAATTCAATTTCCACCGGTTTGTCCATTTCTTTTTCACCTAGTTTCAACACTGTTTGTAGTATTTTGGATAGTGGAAAAGTATTGTGTTTTAGGATGGCCGAAAATGTGATAAGTTTCTTACCGTCGTAGTTATAGGCATCACGAATAATATGGTTAAGCATATCGTAAGTTGATGCAATACGACGTACAGAGTTATCTTTTTCGGCTTGTTTTATAGAAAGTTCAATCAAGTTAATGCTATCGTCGGTATCGGGGTGGAAATGGTCGGGATTGAGGTCGAGAGCATAAAAATGTTTTTGGGTTTCTCTAAGTGCTACTTCGGGATTTGCGGTTTGCATCACCCTTTTGGGATGAACGGGAGAAAAACGTAGCGAAAGTCCTCCGTCGACAATGTATTTTCCAAGCCCCAAAGCAATATTGGCGGTACCGTCTTCGGGTTTTTCGGGTGGAACGGGATAATAATCAATGGAACGTGCTACACCCGACAATGTTGGATAATAATAGGTACCATAAGTATTGCCACAGACTTCTTGTAATACTATGGCCATTTTTTCTTCATCAATTACGTTAGAAGTAGCCTGCATATATGCTTTGCTGTCTTTGTAAAACGCCGAAGCATAAACGCTTTTGATAGCGGTGAGAAGCATTTTAAACATTTTGTTGATATTGTTGACAACCGGTGGAATCATATAAGTGCTATAAATGCCGGCAAAAGGCTGATAATGCGAGTCTTCGAGTAAACTTGATGAACGTACTGCCAAAGGATTTTTCATCCTAAGAAGCATCGCAAACAAATCGTCTTTTAGTTCGCCCGGAAGAAGGGCACTGACAAAACGTTTGAGAATTTGTTCATCACTAACATTATCGGACAAAGCCACGGGATATAAATTATTTTGTTCCATAAAGTCATCGAAAAAATCGGTTCCGATAACTACGGTTTTCGGAATAATTATGTCAACTCCTTCGAAACGGTGATAGAGACGGTTGCGATTAATTAACGAATCAAGAAAAGCAAGCCCTCTTGCCTTTCCCCCGATGGAGCCTTCACCTATGCGTGCAATACTAAAATATTCGTCGAAAGTAGAACGATCGAATTTGGCAATAACCCCTCGCGATTTCGTAATCCGAAAGCTTGCAATAGTATTGAAGATAAACGACTTAATTTCGTTTGTATTTTTGAAATCATCTGCCGAAAATTGCTGAAATAGCAATGCTATAGGAAATAAAGCCCTAGCCCTTAGCCATTTCGAGAAATGATTGCGTTCAATGTGATATTGTAAAGAATTGGCAGGAATGCCATAAATTTTTTCTTGCAAATCTTTCAAATTATGTGCGCGGGCAACTTCCTTACCTGTTTTCGGATCTTTAAATACAAAGTCGCCGAAAGCGAAATAAGTTTTGATAAACTCACGTAACTCATAAGTTAACTTTTTGGAATTTTTATCAATAAAGCCGACTTTAAGTTTCTTGGCTTTTTCAAAATTTTCGGGATCTGACGACTGTAACAACATCGGCAGGTATTTGTTTTCTTTTTTTATCATGCGGAAAAGCCGCAGACCCGCTTCATCATCTTTTTTGCCATTGTGGGGATAGGATATGTCGGAAATGATGCCCAACAAATTGTCTTTGTATTTTTCGTACAAATCAATAGCTTCTTCGTAATCTGTTGCTAGCAAAATTTTCGGTCGTCCACGTGCCCGCATCATTTTTTGATGTTCGTTAAGTGCTTCGGTGATAAGTAATTTCGACTGCTTAAGGATAATTTTATAAATATTTGGTAAATAGCTTGAATAAAACCTTATGCTATCTTCAACAAGAATAATTACCTGAACGTCAGCTTTTTCAACATCGTGGCGGGCATTCATTCTGTCCTCTATCACTTTTATAATGGCTAGCAACAGATTGGCATTGCCGAGCCAGCTAAACACAAAGTCGAAAGGTTTCTTTTTTATTTCTTCGAGACGCAAATTGGCATCACGCGAAAAAGGGGTTAGTAGCACGATAGGAATTTTTGGAAAAGATATTTTTATTTCGTTGGCAAGCGAAAAAGTCTCTTTTTCAGAAAGTGGAAGCATAGTGATTACGAGGTCGATTTTTTCTTCTTTTAACCTCCTCAACGCTTTTTCTTTTCCCGATGCTTTTAAAAAACGAGGTGGGTAGCGAAGGTTTAGCGACATATATTCATTGAAAATCTGTTCCTCTATTCGCCCGTCTTCTTCCAAAATAAAAGCATCGTAAACACTCGAAATCAACAGAATATTATATATCCGACGTCGCATAAGCGAAGAAAAAGAAGTCTCGCTAAAATAATAACGTCGAAAATATATATCGGTTATTTTTGGAATCATTGCTAAATTTTGATATGTGCAAAGATACCAAAATGGTTTTGATTCGGATAGATATTATTCTTATGTAGAAAATATGTGATGTTAATCTTTTTATAGTGGCCGGGCCGGCTTTTCGTTATAGTCCTCGCCTCAAAACCTTTTCGGATATTGCTTTTGCAATAGAGATACAATGCATTGAGTTTCTACTGCAAAAGCAAATAAATAGGCGGCGGCGGGCCACCACTTTAATCCCTGCCATAACTCCCCCACTTCCACGACCTTATTGATCGTCGTATATGGTGGCGAAAAAATTTACGTCCGTGTGTCTCTACACTTTATCGCTCTCTTGTTCCATGTATTCCGGCACTACAAAATATTTTTTGTATAAAATTATTGCATAGTATTCTTTCGATTGTGATTCTTCATTATCTTTGCAGTTAGAATTAAATAAAAAATTATGGCTTTAGAATTCACAGATGCTAATTTCGATGCACTTGTTTTAAACTCCGACAAACCTGTAATTGTCGATTTTTGGGCTGTTTGGTGCGGCCCTTGTCGTATAATCGGCCCTATTGTTCAGGAAATTGGTGAAGAATACGGCGACCAAGTAATCGTAGGAAAACTCGACGTTGACCATAATCCCAAAACGGCTCGCAAATACGGTATTCGTAATATTCCTACTTTGCTATTTTTCAAGAACGGTAAAGTAGTTGATAAAAAGGTAGGTTCGGTTCCAAAACAAGTATTAGTTAAACAATTAGAACAATATATTTAGCGAAATTTTAAAAATATTTCAAAAGAAAAAAGTCTTTTAATTTCAACAGCCTTTTTTCGATAACGGACAGGGCAAATTGGAATACAAAATTAATCAAGATCGGTTAGAGCAGTTTAATTCACTGGAATTTTTAGCTCAACAGGTTGTAGAAGGCTTTATAACAGGTCTTCACAAAAGCCCTTTTCATGGGTTTTCGGTAGAATTCGCCGAACATCGTTTATACAATACCGGCGAATCTACACGCTTTATTGATTGGAAACTTTACGGCAAAACCGACAAGCTTTTTGTTAAACGATTTGAAGAAGAAACTAACCTTCGTTGCCATATTATCATTGACAAATCGTCCTCAATGTATTTTCCCGTTCGTGATAAAAACGATATTGATCACCCGAATAAACTTACATTTTCGGTATATGCTGCCGCTGCTCTCATTACTATGATGAAAAAACAACGAGATGCTGTTGGAATAAGTCTTTTTTCCGACAAAATAGAACTCAATACCCCTACCCGTTCGAGCATCGTACATCAAAAGTATTTATACACCGAATTGGAAAAAATGCTTGACAACTCGTTGTGGAGAGAGGGAGGTACAACCGATGTGGTAAAATCGCTTCACACGTTGTCGGAAATGATTCATAAACGCTCATTGGTGATTATTTTTAGTGATATGATGGATAACACCGAACGTCTCCACGAGGTGTTTCAGGCACTTCAGCATTTTCGGCATTACAAACACGAAGTTGTTTTATTCCATATAAGCGATAAGAAGTTTGAAGAAAAGTTGCAATTTGAAGACCGCCCTTACAGATTTATTGATATGGAAACCGGCGAAAGCCTGAAACTTAATCCCATAGAAGTTCGTGCAAAATATTTTGAAGCCTTTCAAAGGCAGCGTAAAACCCTTGAACTACGTTGTGGCCGCTACGGTATTGATTATGTGGAAGCCGATATCAACAAAGGCTTTGAAGGAATCCTACTACCTTATCTTCTAAAAAGGGAAAGACTTTTTTGAAGAGAATTTTTATTTCAAATGAAACACCACGTTCTTTTGGCATGATAATATTCTTTTGACTATGTCCTTTTGTTTGTTGAGATAAATTGAATTCTGAATATCAATTAACGAATCACGCGTTAAGAAATAAATTAAAACTTCAAGATCCTTAAATCGTAAACCGGTGTTTTATTTAAAAAAAAATAGAAAATGCTCAAAAGCCTCCTATAGAGGCAAATCAAAGCCACTTTTTAAGAAGTTGGATTATTTATTGAAAATTTTCGCGTTTTTCTTTATAAGCATTTTGTTGATAACAAATCATATTCTTTGGTGAAAAATCTATCAGTTGAATAATAAAAAATATTTTTTTTGTAAAATGACTTAACAATAACTATTTGTGTACATTTGCAGCAGATTTCCATTTTTCATTTTAAACTAAGGTTAATATCTTGGTTTTAAAGAAGGGTTGGGAATTGTTTAGTATTTATTTTATTTGTTTAATTATGTCCAAAAAATTATTCGTTGGGAATATTGCATGGAGCGCATCGGAAGATGATCTGCATAATTTGTTTTCCCAACATGGAGAAGTCGAAGATTTAGTTATCTTAAAAGACAAGTTTACTAATCGCTCAAAAGGTTTTGGTTTTGTAACTTTTATAAATGACGAAGATGCCAGCAAAGCAATTTCGGAGTTGAACGGTTATAACTTGAACGGACGCGATTTAGTTGTTAACGAAGCTAAACCACCAAGGCAGAGAAACCATTATTAGTTTTATTTGCCAATTATTACAAAATGCCTTTCCGGATTGTGGTCAGGCATTTTTTGTATAATATAGGGAAAAGCAGGCGCTACAAACTCAAACAATTGATAAATTTTACGAGGGAAACTTATCGGGTGTTGATTCTAACAAATTGTTCAGGCTTGTATTCAGAACGCAAGTGCCCGTTGAGGAGTAGATGTTTTGTATTTGCGACTGCACAAAATAAAAAATCTGACTTGGTACATATTTCCGACGAATCAACAAATTTGAGCAGAACACTTAAAAACTGAATTCCGGTTGCCAGTTTGTCGTGTCATCTATACTGTAATATTTTTATTTCGTCAAAGGAAATTTCACAGTATCTTTTACACCAAAGACATTGACAGGAAAAGTATAAGCCGTTAAATCATAATTATTTTCACGAATTATTCTGATCAATTACCTCTTTTTGATACAAATTAAACTGTTTTGGATGTTTACCGTGAAACGGTTTGTAAAATTTTTCTATTTCTACTATATCTTTTTCAAAATTACCGGTAGGATAAAATACGGGGCCTAATCCTCCCTTCTTTTCTTTATAATCAATAAAAGCCAAAATAATGGGGACCTTGGTTTTGATGGCAATTTGATAAAATCCTTTTTTCCAGTTTTCAACAAGTGCACGAGTTCCTTCGGGGGTGATAACCGTAAAAAATTCCTCATTATCTTGATACATTCGCAAAATCTGAATAAGTAAATGTGCCGGTTTTCCCCGTTTTACAGGAACGCCACCTAATTTTCGCATAAAATAGCCAAACGGCCAAGTAAAAGCTTCCGACTTAATCATAAACTTCACATTTGCTTGTAAATACCAAAAAGCAATTAGGCCTATAACAAAATCCCATAAACTGGTGTGTGGTGCAACAATGATTACCGCTTTTTTTATCCCATCGGGAATACCTCCCTTTATTTTCCAATTGAAAACGTTGATTAAAAGAAAAATTAAGAATCGTTTCATAACCTTTAAAAAATGAGAGGCAAAGTTATGAAAATAGGGCAATAGAAAGAAAAGAAAAATTTTGATTTCAAGGAGGGACTATAAAGTAAGAATGTGGCGAGGAAACTCAGGGAAGAGGACTATAATGGAAAGGCCGACCGCCATAAAAAATGATAAATATCCATTTTTTTTCTAACATTTTAAAATAATTTTTAACACTGTAAAATGTTCTTATCGAAAATTCAACAGTTTTTTTATTTTTGCCTTTAAAACCGAAAAGGATGCTTCAATCGTTATATGTTAAAAACTACGCACTCATCGAAGAGTTGCAGGTAGATTTCTCGAATGGGTTTACGGCTATTACCGGCGAAACCGGCGCCGGAAAAACCATCTTGCTCGGTGCACTTTCGTTGGTGCTTGGCAAACGTGCCGATCTTTCAGTTTTACGCAATAGTTCGTTAAAATGTATTATTGAAGCCGGTTTTGATATTTCCAAGTTGCAATTGCAAGAATTTTTTACACATAACGATCTCGACTACGACAGTCATAGTTTTTTGCGTCGCGAAATGCTTCCTTCCGGAAAATCGCGAGCTTTCATCAATGATACACCTGTTAGTCAATCTGTTTTAAAAGAAATAGGAGAACAGCTTGTTGATATACATTCGCAACACCAAACCTTGTTATTAGCAAAACCCGAATTTCAACTTTTGCTTTTCGATAGTTATATCAACCGTTCTAATCTTATCGAACAATACAGGCAAGTTTTTAAAATTTATCGTAGTCGAAAGCAACAGTTAAAACAACTGAAACTCGAAAAACAAAAAGTTACGTCCGAAGAGGATTATCTACGGTTTCAGCTAAACGAAATAAAAGCTGCCGACACTGCTATTGCGGAATTCGAACAGTTGAAAAACGAAGAACAATTACTGTCGCATGCCGAGGAAATTGGCAATACCTTGTCGATTGCAGTGAATCTACTTTCCGAAAATGAGTTATCAGTACTTGAACATATCAAACAGCTTGAAGCAGCTTTTGCGAAGGTTGCCGGCTATCATTCCGGAATAGCACAATTGAGTCAACGTCTTGATTCGGTGTTTATCGAACTAAAAGACATTGTAGGTGAATCGGAAAAATTTGCTTCCGAAGTTGCTTACGATCCCGTTAAAGCTGAAAAAATCAACGAACAACTCAACACTATTTATCATTTATTGCAAAAGCACAATTTGACCAACACTGCTGATTTGCTTCGGCTTCGTGAAAAGTTCTCAGGAAGGTTAAACAATATAGAAAATGTAGATGCCGAAATCGAAGAGCTTGAAAAACAATTTTATAAGCAAGAAATGGATGCACGCAAAAAAGCGGAAGATCTTTCTTTGCTTCGAAAACAACGGCTTACAGCTTTCGAGAAACAAGCCCGAAATTTGTTGGCTTTATTGGGCATGCCCGATGCCGTATTGAAAGTTGTTGTTGAAGAATCAACTCATCTTGACGAAAACGGTATAAATAAAGTGTATTTTTTGTTTTCGGCTAACAAAGGTAGCCAACCGGAAGAAATTTCGAAAACAGCTTCAGGTGGTGAACTTTCACGACTTATGTTAGCTTTAAAAGCCATGGTACAACAAAACAAACTTTTACCTACAATCATTTTCGATGAAATTGATGCCGGCGTTTCGGGAGAGATAGCCGGTAAAATCGGAGCTATTTTGCAGGAGATGGGCAAACGTTTGCAAGTAATAGCCATTACTCATTTACCACAAATTGCAGCAAGAGCACAACTTCAACTTAAGGTTTTTAAAGAAAACAAGGGCGCAAAAACTACTTCCCGTATCGCACTACTTACCGAACAAGAACGCATTATCGAACTCGCCAGCCTCATTAGCGATGAAAAAATTACTGCCGCAGCCCTTCAAACTGCTAAAGATTTACTTAAAAATAAAAAAAAAATATTTAATTATATTTAAGAGAATCAGGTATATAAGGCTTTTACAAAAAAGAACTTACTTTGTGTTTTTTATTTTGCTTTCGTGTGCAAACAATAACGCAATCCAAATTTCCTATCTGAATACAAATGCTGAGTCCAATTGCTGATGCTAACTATTCTACCTTTACAAAAGAGTTGGTACCAGAAAACAAATATGCATCAATTTCGAAAAATAGCGATGTATGTTTGCGAGCCAAAATCACATTAATTTTCATTATTTGTAAAAATAGTTTTTCGATATTGTCAATGTGTCATTATTTACTATTAATGTTGCTTTCTTATTTGTAGAAACACATATCTTTTTATAACTATCATTTAAAATAGTTACCCAAGAATTTAATAACACAGAAGCTACAAGAAAGATTACAATTTTAATTTTCATATATCCATTTTTTTTGCTTTGTCTTACATTCAATTCCAACTAACACCAAAGCTATTTATTTTATTTACAATCATTTAACATTTTGTCAATTTCATTCATTTTTTCTATTTTTTTCCTACATTATCTTAAAAACTCAACTGTCTTTCCATAGTAAGGAATGCTTACCAACGCTTTGGCAATATGAAAAGTTGGGCATTTTGAAACACCAAACTTTCAGTTTACTACGTTCCGTGTTTAAAGTTAAAATGTTTATATATACTACTTTATGCTCAATTTTTTATATTGCGTGTTTATGGCTTGAAATGTCTTTTAAAGGCTTGATATTCTATCTTGTCAAAATAACTTTTCTACTCATTGCCGTACCGTTTAGTTCCATTACCCGCACAATATATAAGCCTCTTTTCCA
>QIKE01000038.1 GCA_003232915.1 Bacteroidota bacterium
ATAATACGAGTCCTTAAACTAAAACCTGAGGACATGATCAGAACATAGCAACGAATCGAAGAAAAATATCTTAGCTAACCGTTGGTATTGCCGGATTCCTTGTAGTAAAATCCATTGAATACTAATTATTTTCTCAAATAAACTTCCAATATTCAAACCTTCGCAAATCGTTAATCTGTTTTCTATATTCAAAAAAAATAGAAAATACTCAAAAGCCCCCTTTAAGATAAGCCAAAGCCCCATTCTTAGAAGGTGGGTTATTTACTTTCGCACGTAATAACTAAGAGGGTGAAGAACTTTATCAAAAGTATAATGCTGCATCAATACAAAATCGTTATTGTCGGTATAGCCATAAAATCGGTCGAGGTCAACGGGCACCAATTGATCGTAAGCTTTATTTACCTCGTCGGGAAAACGATTTTTTTTAAACATTGTTAAGATGGTAGTATCGAAGTCGTTATCAACCAAACACAAACGGTAGAGAAAAGGTGACTTAATAATAGAATCAATTTCTTTTTTTGGAAGTCCACCATTTAAACGCGACTCGTAGCGCAAGTCGCGGAATGATGTAAGAAAATTAAGTATCTTAAGTGTGTCGTAGTTTTCAACTTTTGAATTGTCTTTCAAACGAATAAAATCATAATTTCCCAATACATCTTCCACCTCAACGCGAAAGCTACCTTTACGATTATCGCCAAATTCAACGCTTACCGATTTGATATCGGCCAGTTTTTTATGGAACAATATATGGCTTCGCCAGTCGTTAATTAATGGGCTAAAGCGCGATGAAACAAAACCCCGAAAGCCAGGAATATAAACAATGTAAGGACGTTTGGCCCCTGCAATAAGCATATAAGTTCCCAAATTATTTTGTGTAACGTCGCCCACATAAAACACTTTTGTACGTTTTACGTGTGGAAAAAGTTTTAATTTTCCCAAACGGATACGATAAACCCTTTGATAGATTTCAACTTTCACCGAAATCGACGACAAACGTTTGACCACATTGTTAAAACTCGCCAACGATACAGGGGCTTTTACCCGCAGCCGCCTGAGTGTGCTCAACATAAACTCCACTTCCCTGTTACTAGCTTTAATATTTTTGTCAACATACCATCCTTTGTCGGTTCTTTGTAACAGCATAGAATGATTGTTTTGATCGGCCATAAAAATTTTCATAACCGCTGCCGTATCCCTTACGGTAAAATCCGATTCCTGTTTTTTAAGTGTACTGTAATGTTGGCCGGTAAGCAAAAGTCCCGCAATAATAACTAAGGAAAGAATAACGACGAGAAGAATTTTATTTTTTTTCATAATTTTATTTCCGCTAAGATGTATATTTCCGTTTACGAATCCATATCATCAAAACCCAGGCAATGATAACGAGAAGTAAAGGAGTCAAAACATTAAACAACTGCCACTGTAATAGATGTTTGTCGAGTTTGGTTTTGTCGAGAAGGCGCAATTTAATCTCACGTGAGCGAATAGAAATTAAATTGGGGCCATCGGTAAGATAGTTCATACAATTAAGAATAAATTCTTTGTTGCCAAATGTCTGGCGTGTAAATTGATCGTAGCCGAGCGGCAAAGGATAACCTTGGGGAATTTTAAACTGGTTGCGAATAATATCGCCGTCCGAAATCACTATCATCGTTCCTTGTTTACTATGGTTTTTAAAACCTATTATTTTGCTGTTGGCAATTGCCGGAGGAATACGATTTTTAAAATCAGAAGTAAAAACGCCTTCAAGCAGTACGGCAATGTTTTGAGGAGGTCCGTGATAGAGCCGTTCGTCAGGTTTTTCGCGTGTAATGGCCAAACTTATCATCACCGGCACATTCACCACTCGCGAATAATTTGATGTTTTCAAAAGTATTGTTTTTTTTACACCCTTCACAGCCACTGTGTCGATACTACTGACGAATTGGGTTTTAATAGCATTGAGATTGCGCACAATAGGATGTTTCGACATAGGTGTTACTACAGGAAAATAATACCACGGGAAAAAGTTGATTTGAGGCTGGTTGCCCATTTGCCCGGTTTTTATGGGAATAGGTAAAGCATTCAAGTCCATAATAAGGTTTTTGTTAAGCCTAACGCCATAAGTAAACAGCATTTCTTGAAGTTTCAAATCATTATCAATTGCCATAGTTGATTCCGAATGCTGAATGCTGTCCATACTGGCAAAAACAGGATCGATAAGCCACAACACTTTGCCACCATACATAATGTATTGATCAATAATAAATTTGTCTTTTTCGGAAAAGGCCGAATCGGGTTTGGCAATGATGATAGCGTTATATTTGGGAACAATTTTATACTGTTGTTTAGCTGAATCTTCTAACGTACGGTGTACCAAGCTATTAATTTTACTATTTATACTAATCCGGCTTACGACATAATCTTGTTTTAGTGCTTGTGTAATATCCCATGTTTGTTTTTTGTTCAATTCGCCCTGTCCTTCGATAAAGGCAACTTCCGGTTTGCGTTTACGCAACAATTTGTAGATAGTTGAAGCAAATTTAAACTCAAGATTTTCGATAGAATGGTTCAGCACTTCTTGGGGAGGTACATTCATTTGTGCATCAAGTAGCTCCACCGGCAATTGTTGGTTACGATAGCTCACAAGAGCGCCGGGAAAAATTACTTGTTGTTGTAAACCATTTTTGGTTTTTACTTGAAGGTTAGTAGGGTTAAGTCCTTGTTCTATAAGCCGTTTATATGTATCACTTCTCTCCTTTGGATTTTCACTTTCGGAAGGATTGATAAATTCGTATTGGATATTTTTGTTGTAAGTTCTAAATTCGTCGAGAAGTTCTTTTGTCTCACGTCGAAGTCGTTTAAAGCCTGCGGGAAAATCACCTTGGAGAAATACTTTTACAAATACAATATCATTTACATTTTTCAGAATTTTAATTGTAGAAGGCGAAAGAGTAAAGCGTTTCTCGGAAGTCAAATCGAATCGTTTAAAAAACACCGAACCAGCTATATTGGCCACAATTATCACAACTACCACCAATAAGAGGCTGAGAAAATAGTGTTGCCGGATATTTTTTTGCTTACTATTTTTCATACTTTACCATTTTCTACGTCCGAGAGAATACCAAGTTAAGCCCAAAAACAAAGTAATTAAGCTTAAAAAATAAATAACGTCGCGGGTGTCGATAACACCTCTGCTAATGGAGGTATAATGACTACTGATACCGAGCGATTCGATAAACAGATCGAACTTTCCGAAAAGTGAAAAGGAGTAAATCATCTCGAAACCCATATAAAAAAAAGTACTAAGAACAATAGCAATGATAAATGATACCACCTGATTGACGGTTAAGGAAGAAGCAAAAATTCCGATAGCGACAAAAGCGGCTCCAAGAAAAACCAAACCGATAAAGGATCCCCAAAAACCGCCCGAGTCTATATTTCCTGGTGGCATTCCCAAACGATAAACTGAAAAATAATATATGAGTGTAGGTAAAAGCGACAATATAACAAGAATGACTGCCGCAAAATATTTGGCCAAAATTATTTGTATATCCGACAGCGGACGTGTAAGTAACAATTCTATTGTTCCGCTACGTTTTTCTTCGGAAAACGATCGCATAGTAATGGCCGGAATAAGAAACAAAAAAACAAAAGGTGACAGTATAAATAAGCCGTTGACATTAGCATACCCATAGTTGGGAATATTAAAATCGGTATCGAAAACCCACAGAAACAAACCCGTAAGACTCAGGAATGTCCCAATGACCACAAAACCTGTTATTGAGCTTAAAAAACTCTTAACTTCTTTCACAAACAGTGCATACATTACCTTATCTCACTTTTTTTTTAACAAACGCAAAAGTAATCTTTTTTGGTGTGTGCCAACTGTTAAAATAAGTTACCTACATAATCAGGCATTCATAAAGAATCTTTATTTGCATCGGAAAACATTTTTTAAAGCATAGGCATTCGCCGTTTTTTAAAGCTGACTCAAGTATGAACGCTAATAAATTTATACTTTTGCAAAAACAATCAGGTGAAAAAAGTTCTGCTTATCCGTTTCAGTTCTATTGGCGATATTGTTCTCACAACACCAATTGTAAGGGCGTTGAAAAAGCGGGGAAACTATCGGTTACATATACTAACTAGAAAAGTTTATGTTCCTATCTTCGAGGCAAATCCTTATGTTGACGAAGTACATTTTTTCGAAAAAAAAATCAGTGAAATTATTCCGGCATTAAAAATTAAAAATTTTGATTTCGTTGTCGATTTACAAAAAAACCTCCGGTCATTCATGGTAAAACGGGCATTAAGCTGTCCGTCAATTTCGTTTCCCAAGCTAAATAAAGAAAAATGGCTACTCGTAAACTTTAAAATCAACAGATTACCAGATTTACATATAGTTGACCGCTATTTTGAAACTGTAAAATTGCTTGGCATCGACAACGATCAAGCCGGGCTTGATTTTTTTATTCCCGACGAAGAACACATAGATCCCGCAAAACTTGATGAAAATTTCAGTAAAAAATATATTGGTTTTGTTATTGGTGGAAAACATACGACTAAGATATTTCCGGCCGAAAAAGTAGCATCTGTTTTATCAAAACTTCCACATCCCGCTGTTTTGCTTGGTGGCACAGAAGATTGGCAAAAAGGTGAAGAAATTATCGCTTTGAGCAATAACAAACTTATTTACAATGCTTGTGGCAAATTGTCGTTGTTCGGTTCGGCATCGCTTGTTAAGCAAGCCAATTTGATTATTAGCAACGATACAGGTTTGATGCATATTGCCGCTGCATTCCAAAAGCCGGTAATAAGTTTGTGGGGAAATACAGTGGTTGCTTTCGGCATGTATCCCTACGAGCCACAACACCCGCAAAACGTGGTGATTTCGGAAGTTAAAGAACTAAAATGCCGTCCGTGTAGCAAACTCGGTTATAAAAAATGTCCTAAAAAGCATTTTAAATGTATGATGGAACAAGATGTAGATTTTATTGTACAAAAAGCTTTGCGTTTCATTTAACAAAAATATATGGGACACAATACCGGCTTCAACCACCGAAAGTAGCCGGCCTTATACCCACAGCGCAAAATAACAAAGTAAATAATCCACCTTCTTATGAAGATAGCTTTGGTTTGCTACCATAGGCGGTTTTTTATCATTTCCAATTTTTTTGAATATCGAACACCAATTAACGATATTAGAATTTTGAAGTTTTAATTTACCCTATTAAATCGTGATTTGTTAATTGATAGTTCATCATTAAATTTATCTCAAAAAACAAAAGGGTATTCCAAAAGAACATTACCACGTCCAAAGTATGTAGTTTTTCAAGTTGAAATAAAATTCCACAATAAATAATTTTACAAACTTTTTTATGTACGTCTACTAATTTTCAATAGCTATTTTAATTTGTAAAACACCGATAAAACCAGCGCGTCGTGGTATTGTCCGTAATCGACCAAACGCCAGATGTCGCCTGTAACATTATTTTTCCGGATGTTAAGCAACGAATTGTTCGTACGAAAATCAACGCCCCAACTGTTGTTGATATCATATCTTATTCCGAGGTTTATTTGAATGGTAATGAGAGCCGGTGGGTTAAGGTTTACAGGCAATTGGTCCATTTCTTCGGAATATCCGAGCAAAAAGCCTGCTGAAGGGCCTATTTCCACCGTAAAACGATTAACTTTGTATTGATAAAACAGCGGCAATTCGACATAATTGGCACGAAAAATATAACTCGTAAAATTATTAAGCGAGTCAGGGTTTTCTCTACTACCTTTTTGAAAATAAGTAAGTTCGAGTTGTAAAGCTGAGCGTTGTCCGAAGTCGAAAGAAACATAAGCGCCGCCGTATATTCCTGCTTTGTTATATCCCGAATAGGTGTCGCCGGCAACTTGCGAAGCCACAAGACCCAACGATAATCCACCGTGAAATTTTTGTGCAAAGCCGGTCGCCGACACAAAAAATAGTAGAATAAAAATCTGTAAATGTTTATTTATCACGATTTATCATTTTAAAAGCCAAATCTTTCAATTGTTCTATATTTTCTTTGGAAGCATCAATTTGTTTAAGTGTTTGCAGTCCCCGTCTAAGATAATTATTAATCAGCTTTCTTGCAACTTCTTCTACGCCAAATTTTTTAAAGATTGCGGTAACGCCATCAATTTTTTCTTTGGGAGCAATTTTTTTTTCGTTATAATAATATAGTAAACGTTTGCGATCGGTGGTATTAGACTGTTCCAAAGAATAAATGTAAAGAAACGTTTTTTTCCGGCTTAAAATGTCGCCACCGGTTTTTTTTCCAAAGACTTTTTCGTTGCCGAAAGAGTCGAGTAAGTCATCCTGAAGTTGAAAACCAAGGCCGAGATTGATGCCAAAATTATAAAGGTGCTGTGCGTCATTGCCATTGGCACCTCCGATAAGCGCACCTATCTTTAGTGCCATACCGAAAAGAACGGCTGTTTTCAATCGAATCATTTCGGTATATTCGTCCACCGTAACGGTATTGCAATTTTCGTAATTCAGGTCGAATTGTTGTCCTTCGCAAACTTCTATAGCGGTTTGGTTGAATATTTTCAGTATTTCGGGCAACAAACGGGTCTCGGCCTGAATGGCGTATTGATAGGCGAGAGCAAACAGTGTATCGCCTGCTAAAATAGCAATATCGGAATTCCATTTTTTATATACTGTACTTCTTCCGCGACGCAATGGAGCTTTGTCCATAATATCGTCGTGGATAAGTGTGAAATTATGAAAAAGTTCTATGGCAATGGCTTGCGGCAAAGCTGTGCTAATATTACCGCCGAAAACTTCGCATGCCATCAATGTCATTACAGGACGTATTCTTTTGCCCCCAAACGAAAGAGTATAGTTAATAGGTGAATATAATTCTTCCGGCGATTTTTCAAATCTTTGGTTTTCAAAATTTTTCTTAAAAACCTTCAACAGTTCCGAAAAAGTATGCATCTTCGACAATAATTATTTTTTTAACAAATCAATTAAATATTCGCCGTAGCCACTTTTCATCAAGGGTTGAGCTATTTTGCTTAATTGTTCTTCATCAATAAAGCCGTTGAGATAGGCAATTTCTTCTATACAGCCGATTTTTAGGTTTTGCCTATCCTGGATAACTTCCACAAATTGCGATGCCTGTATCAGCGAAGTAAAAGTGCCGGTGTCGAGCCAAGCCGTTCCTCGACTTAACAGTTTCACTTTAAGTTTTTTATTTATAAGATAATATTTATTTATGTCCGTAATTTCGTATTCACCACGTGCACTAGGTTTCAGAGTTTTAGCCATTTCCACCACGCTGTTGTCGTAGAAATACAATCCGGGAACGGCATAATGAGATTTAGGTCTTTCGGGTTTTTCTTCTATGCTGATAGCATTCATTTCTTCATCGAATTCAACAACACCGTATCTTTCCGGATCTTTCACATGGTAGGCAAACACAATGCCACCATCAGGGTTAGAACTATCTATTAATATACCTCGCAAGCCTCTGCCATAAAAAATATTATCGCCAAGCACAAGCGCCACTTTATTGTTACCGATAAACTCTTCGCCAATAACAAATGCCTGCGCCAGCCCATTAGGTTCGTGTTGTACGGCATATTTAATATTGCAGCCGATACGTGAACCGTCGCCAAAAAGCATTTTAAAATTTGGGGTATCGTGTGGAGTTGAGATAATTAAAATATCTCGAATTCCGGCCATCATCAGTATCGAAAGCGGATAATAAACCATAGGTTTATCATAAACAGGCATCAATTGTTTACTTACGGCAAGGGTTAACGGATGCAAACGGGTGCCGGAGCCACCGGCCAAAATAATTCCTTTCATATCACTCTGTTTTATGTGGTGCGTTATTTCCTAATTCTTCAATAACCAATTTGTCGAGTTCAATATCTTCTTCCTCGTCGAATACCTCAAGCAAAGGTTCTCTAAACCATTTTGTAATAGCTCTTTTATCAATAGTAAGCAACATTGAGGGAAGAATAAACAGGTTAGCAAACAGTGCTACAAGTAGTGTAAACGAAACAAGATACCCGAGCGCTTCGGTACCGCCAAAAGAAGATAGAATAAAAATGGAAAAACCGAAGAACAAAACAATAGCCGAATAAATCATACTGTAACCTGTTTCCATCAAAGCTGCCAACACCGATTCGCGAACTTTTGAATCGTTGAGTTTGAGTTGCAAACGGTAGCGCGAGAGAAAATGGATAGTATTATCGACACTAATTCCGAGCGCAATGCTGAAAATTAAAATAGTGGAAGGTTTAATGGGTATTCCAAAATAGCCCATCATTCCGGCCGTTAGAATTTGAGGTATCAGGTTGGGAATAAGTGAAATAATTATCATTCGGGCCGACGAAAATATCAGCGACATCAACATAGTGATTACTATAATAGCCAAAAACAGGCTTTGGAAAAGATTTTTCACGAGATAATTCGTGCCTTTTAAAAATACTATACTGGTACCCGTTAAATGCACAGCATACTTTTTCGGTGGGAATATTTCATTGATTTTCGGACGTAAACTCTTGACTATTCTGTCGATGTCGTTTGTACCGATATTAGCCATTTGTACTGAAACACGTGTTATCCTCAGTGTGGAATCGACAAATGAACTGAGAATGTTTTTCTTTTTGCTATGCATACTCGGAATATAACTCAAAATAAAATTCTTCTCCTGATTGTTAGGAAGAGAATACATTTTCGGATTTCCGTGATAAAATGCCTGTTTCGCCGATTTCACTACTTCTACCACCGAAAGCGGTTTCGAAAATTCGGGATAAAGAGCCAACGTATCCTGTAGTTGGTCAAGTTTTCGTATCGTAGAAAGACGTAAAATTCCGTTTTTCTTTTTGGTGTCGACGGTAATTTCCAATGGCATTACACCTTTGAAATTCTTTTCGAGAAATAATAAATCGGTGTAAAGCTTATCCTTTTTCGAAATATCGTCTACTATGTTACCCGTAGTTTTCAAAAGCGTAATTCCGTAAATTCCTCCAATAAAAAGCAAAGCCGTTACGATATAAATGGTTGTTCGATAGTTAAGTACTATATACGAAATTTTGGTAATGATTTTGGTAATGGTACCTCTCTCAAAGTGCCTGAAATGTTTGGCTTTTGGTACGGGAAAAAAGCTAAACATTATAGGTAGTATGGTAAGTGAAAGTAAATAAATAATTAAAATATTTATGGAAGCTACAATGCCGAATTCTACCAATAAACGATTGGAAGTGATGATAAAAGCAGCAAAACCGGCGGCCGTGGTGGAATTGGTAAGTAGGTTGGCATTGCCGATACGCGAAATCATACGCGACAAAGCTTTTACTTTGTTGCCATGAATACGATATTCGTTCAAATACTTGTTGAGTAAAAAAATAGAATTTTCAACACCAATGACAATCACCAGCGGTGGTAAAATACCTGTTAGAATGGTGATTTTGTATCCAAGCAACACGATGATTCCCAACATCCAAATCACGGCAATTATTACTACCATCATAGCAAAAAGCACCGCTTTTAATGATCGGAACAAAATAAAAAGCAAAATAGAAGAAATAAGGAGCGATAAAAAAACAAACAATAGCAACTCATGCTGTATTAGTTTGGATGTTATCGTTCGTATATACGGAAGTCCCGAATATTTAATGTCAATCCCGTATTTTTTTCCATAAGTGTCAATAGTTTCTTTTATCTTTTCGATGAGCGGAATACGCGCTTTAGAATTGATGACTTCTTTGTCGAGAGTAATCATCATCAAACTAACGTTAGCCTTTTTGTTGAAAAGTCTACCTTCATACAAAGGCAAATTATAAAGTACTTTTTTAATGGAATCGACTTGCCTTTGGGTTGTAGGTTTATGAGGAACGAGATTTTTAAATTGGAGTTTTTTCAAACTGTCGTTCCTTACCAGCGTAAAAACACGAGCTACCGAAATAACCTCCTGAACACCTTTTATATTATGTACTTTATGACTAATGGTATACCAATCGTCGAAATGTTGCAAGCTAAATAGTTGTGGGTCTTGTATGGCCACAAATATTACGCTACCGTCTTGCCCGAATTGTTTTTTGAACTTGTCGTATTCTATCGAAGCCGGATCGGAAGCAGGTAGCATTCTCGCCATTTCGTAAGACATTTTTACTTTTGAACCTTCGTATGCCATGAACACAGTCGTAAAACCGATAAACATCAACACGCCAAGCCTATATCTTAAAATAATCTTTACAATATATTTCCACATCACTTATGCATAAAAACAATCCGTTAAAATACCATTTTTTTTGAAAACTTTACAAAACATCCATAAAAAAATGATGAGCGCTTTGTTTCAAATGATTAAGAAACAATAAATGCTTTTCATATAAAAAACGGACAGCAAAAATAGAATTAGTTTTCGGGCTTTACAAAAATTTGAAACATTATATTGAAACAATTTCCTCTCAAGGGATTATTCTATTTTGCATTTAACTGACAATCTTGTTTTTCAAAGAGAATAATCATTAAGGTTACTTACACGTCCATATCCGAGGTTTCATATCTTTGTGCTTTAATAGATTTTTTTTGGAAAAGAAAAACACAAATAATCAACTTGCTACTCTTATTGTTAGCTTGCCACACAAACCTGGCGTATATAGTTATTACGACAAAACGGGAAAGGTGATTTATGTAGGCAAGGCAAAAAATTTGCGAAAACGGGTAGCAAGTTATTTCAACAATGAACACCAAAGTGGTAAGCTGCGATTATTGGTTAAAAAAATTGCCGACATCAAAGTAATTGTTACCGAAAGTGAATTAGACGCCCTATTGCTTGAAAACAACTTCATCAAAAAGCTTCAGCCGCGCTACAATGTGATGCTCAAAGACGACAAAACTTTTCCATGGATTTACATCAAAAAAGAAACTTTTCCACGGATATCGTATACTCGTAACACCAAAAACGACGGCTCTGAATATTTCGGTCCTTACGCTTCGGTGCGTATGATGCGCACATTACTTGATACTCTCGGGCAACTGTATCCGTTACGCACTTGTAAACTCAATCTTTCGAAAAAAAATATCGAAAGTGGCAACTACAAAGTGTGTCTCGAATACCATCTTGGTAATTGCAAGGCTCCTTGTGTAAGCAAACAAAGCGAAGAAGAGTACAACGAAACCATTTCGCAGATCCGTTCTATCATCAAGGGAAATTTGAGTGAAGTCATCGGCAAACTGAAAAAGCTGATGAATGATTATGCTGTAAAAATGGAATTTGAAGAAGCACAAATTGTAAAAGAGCGGTTAGAAATCCTCGAAAACTACAAAAGCAAATCTACCATCGTCAATCCGCGCATCAGCAATGTAGATGTATTTTCTATTATCGACGAAGAAATCTTGGCTTACGTTAATTACCTAAAAGTGATGAACGGATCCATTGTTCAGGCACATACGGTTGAAATAAAGAAAAAACTCGAAGAAAGTCCCGAAGAAATTCTTGCTTTTTGTATTGTTGACTTCCGCAAACGTTTCGAGAGCACGGCCACAGAGCTAATAGTTCCATTAGATCCTCATTTGCCTACCGGTGAGATAAAAATAACCATTCCGAAACTCGGCGACAAAAAGCATCTGCTTGACTTGAGCCTGCGCAATGCAAAATATTACCTGATGGAGCAATTGCAGAAGAAAGAAATTATCAATCCGGAAAAACACCGCAAACGAATACTCGAAAAAATGAAAAGTGACTTGCGGATGACTGTTTTGCCTGAAAGCATCGAATGTTTTGACAATTCAAATTTTCAGGGCGATTATCCGGTGGCTTCAATGGTGCAGTTTGTCAACATAAAGCCTAACAAAAAAGAATACAGGCACTTTATTATTAAAACGGTAAAAGGCCCAGATGATTTTGCCTCTATGGAAGAAATTATCAGCCGGCGCTATAGCCGCTTACTCAAAGAAAAAATCAACTTGCCACAATTGATTATTGTTGATGGCGGCAAAGGACAATTGAGCGCTGCAATAAAAAGTTTGAAAATGTTGGGTTTGTATGGGAAAATCACTATTATCGGTATTGCCAAACGTCTTGAAGAACTTTATTTTCCCAACGATCCACTGCCGTTGTATCTTGACAAAAAATCGGAAACCTTGCGAATTATTCAGCAACTTCGCGATGAAGCCCATCGTTTCGGCATTACCCACCATCGCAAACGCCGGCAAAGAGGCACCTTGAAATCGGAGCTTACCTCTATTCATGGCATTGGCCCCGATACTGCAAAAAAATTATTATCAGAATTCAAATCGGTAAAAAATATTAAAACCGTTGAAGAAAATGCCCTTGCAGAAGTGATAGGAAAAGCCAAGGCAAAAATTGTTTTTACACATTTTCACAACGACGAACAAAAACAAGGTTAAAAGAATAACCCAGTCAATTCGATGGCAATAAAAATTAGTCTGCGGATTAATGGCATAATAGTTATTCTTGAATTTTAAAAAATAAAATGTTTTACCTTCATACTACCGTCGCTTTATCATTGTTATTAATTTTGTACAGATATATTAAAGCTTATGAACACCATTGAAATTAGCCATATTACAAAATTGTACGGGAAACAAAAAGCCCTTGACGACATTAGTTTCACAATAAAAGGTGGCGGTGTTGTGGGTTTGCTGGGGCCAAACGGTGCTGGCAAGTCAACATTGATGAAGATTCTCACTTCTTTTATCCCTCCCACCGATGGCACAGCAAGCATCAACGGATATGACATTCGGGACGAGTCGGTAAAAATCAGAAAATATATGGGCTATCTTCCCGAAAACAATCCGTTGTACTATGATATGTATGTGAGGGAATATTTGGAAATGGTGCAAAAAATGTATATCGTTAAATTGCCGGTTAAACAGCGAATTGATGAAATTGTTGAGCTCACCGGTTTGATTCCCGAACAAAAGAAAAAAATAGGTGCGTTATCGAAAGGTTACCGGCAACGTGTAGGTTTGGCGCAGGCGCTGATACACAAACCCGAAATTCTCATTCTCGACGAACCTACTTCTGGCCTTGATCCTAATCAATTGGTAGATATACGAAAAATTATCACCAAACTTGGCAAAGAAAAAACCGTGATACTTTCCACCCACATTATGCAGGAAGTTGAATCCGTATGCCAAAGAGTTATCATCATCGACAAAGGTAAAATTGTTGCCGACGAAAAAGCTACAGAACTATACCGGCTCACGGAAAACAGCAACAGATATTTTGTTGAAATAAAAGAGACTGTCGAATCTTTGCAATGGCTTGAAATAGAAGGTATTATCAAAGCTGAACAATTTAACAGCCGAATCTGGCATCTTATTTCCGACAATCGTTCCGATTTAAGGGAAACCATTTTTAAATTTGCAGTAAACAAAAAGTTCAATATTTTATCGCTTACGTATGAAGAACAAAAAATGGAAGATGTCTTCCATAAACTTACGGGAAAAGAGAGTTGAAAAGAGTTTGGGGATAAAAATTCCCGTATATCGTTTTTCGGTTTTCGCCAATTTTCTTTCGTTATAAAAAAAGGCACTTCTTATCAAGTGCCTTTTTTTACTATAAGAAATAATTCTTATTTTACTTCTTCGAAGTCAACATCGGTAACTTCATCATCGCCACTACCTTGTGAACCGCCGTTGGCATTGCTACCTGGCGCATCTTGGGTGGGTGGGTTTTGTTCACCGGCAGTATTTTGAGCACCTTTGTACATATCTTCGCTGGCTTTTTGCCAAATTGCATTCAGCTTTTCCATTGCTGTGTCGATAGCCACAACATCCTGTGCTTTATGAGCATTGCGTAAAGCCTCAAGTCCGCTTTCTATTTCCGACTTTTTGTCGGCCGGCAATTTGTCGCCGTATTCTTTCAGTTGTTTTTCTGTTTGAAAAATCAATGCATCGGCAGCATTTAGCTTATCCACACGTTCGCGAGCTTTGCGATCGACTTCGGCATTAGCTTCGGCTTCGTTTTTCATTTTTTTAATTTCTTCTTCCGACAAGCCAGAAGAAGCCTCTATACGAATACTTTGTGTTTTACCAGTAGCCTTATCTTTGGCCGACACATTAAGAATGCCGTTCGAGTCGATATCGAAAGCAACTTCTATTTGTGGAACACCACGCGGGGAAGGCGGAATTCCGTCAAGATGAAACCTACCAATACTTTTGTTTTGATTTGCCATCGGACGTTCACCTTGCATTACGTGTATTTCAACCGAAGGCTGATTATCGGCAGCCGTTGAAAACACCTCCGATTTTTTTGTCGGAATGGTAGTGTTGGCTTCAATCAACTTGGTCATTACACCGCCAAGAGTCTCTATACCAAGCGACAAGGGAGTAACGTCGAGCAAAAGCACATCTTTTACTTCACCGGTAAGCACTCCGCCCTGAATAGCAGCGCCAACAGCCACCACCTCATCGGGATTAACTCCTTTCGAAGGTTCTTTCCCAAAAAAATCTTTCACAACTTTTTGAATGGCAGGAATACGTGTAGAACCACCCACAAGTATTACCTCGTCAATATCGGAAGTGGAAAGCCCTGCATCTTTCAATGCAATTTTACAAGGTTCGATAGTAGCGCGAATCAGGTGATCGGCCAACTGCTCAAATTTCGCCCTTGTAAGCTTACGGACAAGGTGTTTCGGTACACCCTCAACCGGCATAATATATGGTAAATTAATTTCGGTTTCGGTAGAACTTGATAATTCGATTTTGGCTTTTTCGGCAGCTTCTTTCAAACGCTGCAAAGCCATAGGATCTTTCCTCAGGTCGAGACCTTCATCTTTCATAAACTCGTCGGCCAACCAGTTTATAACCATTTCGTCAAAATCATCGCCACCAAGATGAGTGTTACCATTGGTCGATTTCACTTCAAACACACCATCTCCAAGTTCCAGAATAGAAATATCAAAAGTACCGCCACCAAGATCAAAAACAGCAACCTTTTCGTCTTTACCTTTTCTATCAAGCCCATAAGCTAACGAAGCCGCAGTAGGCTCATTGATAATCCGTTTTACTTTTAATCCGGCAATTTCTCCGGCTTCTTTGGTGGCCTGACGCTGCGAATCGTTAAAATAAGCAGGTACGGTAATTACAGCATCGGTAATTGTTTGTCCCAGATAATCTTCAGCGGTTTTCTTCATTTTTTGCAGAATCATAGCCGAAATTTCCTGAGGCGAATATAGCCTGTCATCAATTTTTACCCTCGACGTATTATTGTCGCCCTTGACTACTTGATAAGGGACACGATTAATTTCGGTGTGTACTTCGCCATACGAATTTCCCATAAAACGTTTAATGGAATATATCGTTTTTTTAGCATTTGTAATAGCCTGACGTTTAGCCGGATCGCCAATTTTTCTTTCGCCATTATCGGTAAAAGCCACTATAGACGGTGTGGTACGATGCCCTTCGCTGTTCGGAATAACAACAGGCTCATTACCTTCCATAACTGCCACACACGAATTGGTAGTTCCAAGGTCGATCCCTATAATTTTTCCCATTTATTTTTCCTCCTTTTAATTATTATTTTTTAATTTTTTTCTGTTCCTTTCAAAACGCTGCTAAGGTTTTTCAATGATTATGCCAAAAACCGAAGCAAGTGCAAATTAATACTTTCTGTGAAATTATGTTTTTCGATGATTTATTAAGACTGGCGCTTACTATCTGTGCTTCAACTGTTTACTTATTCTAAAAGAATAAATTTGCCTTTTACCGATTATTCCTTTTCCAATCTGACAAAACGACAGAAAAGCATATTTCTGCTAATTTTATCGCTATTAAATATGGCAAAGTAAATGTATGATATTTTTTATGAAAACTACCTCCCTGTTTATAATTTATGTTCACTCTCATATCGTGGCAAGTAACATTTTTATCGGACTATTAAGAAAAAGTGTCAGGTATGAAAATGTATATTTACACATTTATTAGTCTGGCCTAAAAGGATAATATAGGGTAAATATTTGAAATCAGTGTTGACCACATCTTTGAAAGGCGCTTCAACTTTTAGTTGCAGGAAATCTATGTGATTAAGGAATAAAAGTGGCACAGAGCTTTTTAGACCCTATGTTTGTAATCTGAAAAGGTACTGAACTTTTATCGAAATAAAACGTTTCAAACGAATCACTAATAAAATATAAGATAAACAAATTAACTTTAGCGGAAAAGATATATTTATATAGGACTTGATACGCATTTGAAAAGTTGGAGAACAACTATTATTGTTGACAAGGAACAATATAAAACTTTTGCAAATGGCCCCACTACGGAATCCTTATAAAAATATCTAACCAATAATTTTCTTGGGGGGAACTATTATTCAGCTTACGAAACTGGCTTTTGTGGATTCAATATCCACAGAGATTTGTTGAATTCAAGTAATTAATGCAACTTTTTTGTTACACACGCATAATGAAATAGTTCTTTACCATAGGGAAATATTGTCGTGCTTTAAATTTCATTGGGCAAGCATAGCATTTCACGTGGAAAGCTTTGATCCCCCGCTTGTAAGAGACATTGCTGCTTTTGCGCAAATTACAGAAGTGAATTAAATGTGATATTCTCTACTGCCAATGCACTATCCGGAAAGGTTTGTGAGGCATGGACTACAAAGGAATACCCAAGTGTTCGTCATAATAAAAAATCAATATTATCCTTTATTTTTAAATTATTATTTAGCCGGTATAATATAAACAGTATTCAGCGCAAATCGTTGTTTCACTACTGCTTATTCTTTAACATTAGTGTATGATGATTGCCGTATAGTATTTGATACGAACAAAAAAAATCCCCGTCAGATGTTGCTGTCATAGCATTCCGCACGGGGAGATGAAATCCTAATTTAAGGAAAGATAGAACACTTAATAAAAGCACCTATGTCCTGCCATTTATTTAAACACTAAAACAAAAACCATAATTGAAGATAAATGGTGTTGTTATCGGAAGCATTTCTGTTAGAGCCATTGTAATCGGTTTTCGATCCGTTGAATTTATTATAGGAAACATATTGCAAAGATATTTTGGTATTTTCCCAAGGTAGATAATCGAATTGGGCTAACACACCGCTACTATTGGGTTTGCCAACACTACTTCCGTCCATACTTCCGGGAACATAAAGGATATTGTCGGATGTGCCTGTGGTGTTAAAGTATCCTAAGGTAAAATTCACTCCTGTTTTCAAATAAACACTTGCGTCTAATTTAAAAGTATTTAATTTGTTAGAAAGGTTTTGACTATCATTTGCCTCAAAAGAGGCGTTAAGTTTCTGATTTTCATTTATATATGTAGTATGCAAAGTAAACTGTCCGTTTGAAAACATATATTCGTATTGCATATCGAATGCTATATCTGTATAATTATTGGCCAGGCCAGAAATTCCCGTAGGAAATAGATTAGCAGAAATCCCATAAGTACCCAATTCAACGTAAGATTTTTCCCATTGATGCTGAATAGCAGCCCGCCAATACGGGGTAATTCCTTTCAACGCTCCTTCCATTGATGCATCTGGAGGAAGAGCGGCTCCGAGTTGTGCAGTGCCATATGCAGTAAATTCAAAATAAAAAAGATTGTCTAGTAGACCATAGCCTCCGAGACCGGCAACCGTTCCACCAAGATTTTCGATGATTGGTCCGGAACTAGGGGTAGGAGCCACACCTGACGAAGTGTATGGAAATCCCCATGCTGCTGTCGTATTCCAAATATCCTGCACAGTAGGGTTGTTATTTAAGGTAAACCCGTAGGTAAAAGGTATTTTTCCGTTAGTATGATTTGAATAACGAAGGTCGGTATTGTCCATTCCGATAGTTCCTGATTCGTCATCAAGAGTAATCTGAATAAATGCTCCCATATGAGGAGTAATCTGGCCGGCGTAAAATAGACTCATTTGTTGAGGAAACTCCACATCGTTATTTTGAGTCTCGGGAATGGTTTTGTTAACATGTGTAAAACCCGTTTGAAACATAGCTGATAAAGGAGAAATACTTAGTAAATTAACTAAAGTATTCTTTTTATTTTCGTTTACTACTTTTGTTTGGCTAATGGTTTTAATACCTGTAAGTGTATAGCCGTTGAGTTTAAACTTTCGCCCAAAGGAAGTGAGTTCAGGGAATACCGTATGGCAAGCAGAACACGATAAACCCGTTTGACGAGCATAACTCGGAACCGCCCGAACTGTTCCCGAAGTGGCTATTAAGAAAATAAGGAAAACAAAACCGCTGACAAGAGAAATTCCGTTTTTCTTAAAAAAGAAAACTTTTCCGCCATTCTTTTCTTCAAATGATAATTTTTTTTTCATAACCTTAAAAATTTGTTAATAACTAATTATTATAATTATTTTTTGCAATTAAATTTTTAATAATTTACTATTGTAACCTTTTAATAAAAAGATAATTTCAAAAAAACAATTTGCAAATTTATTGTCATCAAGATATTCCTTATGTGACATTTATCACATAAGGAATATCTTATCGCAGACTATCCCTTGCAAAAACCTGTATCATAAGTTAATATCGCTTAATGCAGATTGTTTTTAAATTATTGTTTATGATTTTATTTTTATACTAATATTAGAAAACGGAAAAAAATAAACTTTGGAAGTTTATATTTATTTGTCTCTAATTTCTACTATTCAAGTATTATTTGGCAGGATACTAAAAATTCAAAGATTATTGTATCTTGATATGTTTCTGTAATTATTTCCATAGAAGAATGTTTCATCATTTTTGTTACTAGTGCATAGTGAGTATTTGTCTGGTTCGGGCTCGTCCATGTTAGATTTAGGTAACTGTTAACTTAAAAAAAAACCGTACGGAAATTCAATGGCTTTCCGTACGGGCTTGCGCAACTTTACAATAGGAATAGAAGTTCCGGAAAAAACAGACAATTAAACTGTTAAAACAAAAACCAGAATTGTATGTAAATGGAATTGTTATCTGCTGCATTTCTGGCGAAACCATCGTAATTTTTTGATGCTCCGTTAAACTTATTATAAGCTGTGTAAATGAGGGAGATTTTGGTATTTTCCCAAGGCAAATAATCAAATTGGGTCATTAGTCCACTGCTGTTCGGACCTCCGGTTCGGCTTCCGTATATCTCTTCAGGTTGGTAAATTATGTTATCGTCTCCTCCAGTGTTACTAAAATAACCCAATGTAAATTTACAACCAGTACGGAAGAAAATACTTACGTCTGTTTTAAAGGTGTTAAGTTTGTTGGAAAGTAGCTGGTTATCACCTATTGCATAACCGGCGTTTAGATTCTGTTTTTCGGCAATATAACTACTGTGTAAAGTTATCTGCTTTTTACCAAAAGAATAGTCATATTGTAGGTCGACCCCTACATCGGTATAGTTGTTCGTTTTCCCAGTAATCCCTGTGGGATACAAATCGGTTGATAATCCGAAAGTACCCACTTCGAGATAACTTTTGTCCCATTGATGCTGTAAGGCAAGTCTCCAATAAGGGCTTACTCCCTTAATGGTCGACTCCGAAGTGATGTTGGGAGGGAAGGTAGCACCAAACGGGGCCGATCGATAAATACTAAATCCAAGATATAAGGTATTGTTTAACAAACCATAAGCCCCAACGCCCATCGTAGAGCCTGCCAAAGCCCCTTCAATTAGGGTACTGGCAGTGGGTGTTGGTGCAACTCCCGAAGAAGAATAAGGAAAGCTCCATGGTGAGGCGGTATTCCATACATCTTGCATCATAGGCCCGTTATTTAGCGTTAACCCGTATAAAACAGGTGTTTTGCCTATACTGGTAGTATTGGCATAACGAATATCGGTCATATCCATACCAAACGTTCCCGACTCTCCATCCATAGTTACTTGTATGAAAGCACCAAGATGAGGAGTAATTTGTCCACCATAATAAAGGCTCGTTGCTTGGGGAAATTCTACGTCATTATTTTGGGTACCGGGAATAGTTTTGGCAAGACGGGTAACCCCGGTTTTAAACATAACCGATAAAGGAGAAATACTTAGTAAGTTAACTAAAGTATTTTTTTTATTTTCCTTCATTACTTTTGTTTGGCTAATGGTTTTAATACCCGTAAGTGTATAACCGTTGAGTTTAAATTGTCTACCGAAAGAAGTTAACTCAGGGAATACCGTATGGCACGCCGAACACGATAAACCTGTTTGACGAGCATAACTCGGAATAGCACTAGCTGTTTCCGATGAGGCCACTAAGAAAATAAGCAAAACAAAACCGCTGATAAGAGAAATTCCGTTTTTCTTAAAAAAGAAAGCTTTTCCGCCATTCTTTTCTTTAAATAATAATGTTCTTTTCATAGTCTTAAATATTTGTTAATTTATGATAACAATTCAGCGGACAAATATACAGTAAAATACAAAAATATCGCAATTCTTTAAAAAAAAAGTTAAATAATTTTATAGAAAATAAATCAACGGCGTATTGCACGAAATGCATTCATAAACAGAGTACTAACATAAATTGACTGTTCATATACAGTCAATCTAAAAGTCCAACGCCATGGTATTTTGGTAAACATTGTTGAAAGACTTGGTAAAAAGTGATCTTTAATTGTAAAAATATAATCAAGAACGAATAAAAATTTGTGTAAAACAAAAAGCACCGGATCAATTTAAAACATACCAGAAAACTTACGCCGTGTTGGGGTCTGTAATTGACACGAGAATTAAAAGAAAAATTCCGGTATGTAATCAGCACTTTTTGTTCAAATGCCCGTTGCATCGGCTGAAAAGTTACAAAATTTATGTTACTATTCAGCAGGTGTTATTTTATTGTTTCGCTGATTATTCGAAACATACCATATATTATAAAACATAAAATAATTAATATACATAATATCAGCGAAGTAGAGCTTTTCAAACACCTTTTAATGAAAAATCTTTAATAATTTTTATACCGGGGTATCCAATCATGATCCGTAGTTTTGTTAATAAATTTGATAATCAACGAATTACAATAATATCCTATGCTTATTAATATTTTGATATACAGTTGTTTGCGTATTTAACGGGAGAAGATCAGATGCCCTATTTTTTATTATATAATGTATTGAATGTTAACATTGTATACCTACTGAATAGTTGCAAGATTAATAATTATTTAAAAAAACGACAGCTATTTTCCCAATGGCTCGGCTTCGAAGAGCACCTTTTGTTCAAACTCTTTTTTTGTGAGGGTTTTTGAATAACCACAAATAGGACAATAATACAAATATTCGGTACGAAACGGCACGACAGGAAGAAAAAACAGTGTGATAAAATAGCGGGTTTTCTGCAAAATCCACCGGCTGTTGTTGCGGCAATGATAGCAATGTTCCGTTTTTGTCGATTTGAATTTTTCCATTTTAGGTCCGGCACCTGCAATAACAATCATAAGGCTTATATTTTCAAACTTTGCGAGTTGAATTTCGTATCCTCCGGCTTCATCAATTCACGGGTAGAAAGCAAGCCACAGGCAGCATCAATATCTTGTCCGCGTGATGCACGTATGGTGGTAAATATTCCCTTGGCATTCAAAGCAAATTTAAAAATTTGCAATCGTCGTTCGTCGATAGCTTCGAGCGATGTACCGGGGATAGTATGGAAGCGGATAAGATTAATCCGGCACTTGATACCATTGAGCAAACGTGCCAATTCGTTCACGTGCCTATGCGTATCGTTAAGACCTTTAAAAACAATGTATTCGAATGATATTCGACGTTGTCGTTTCAAATCGTGATTTTTCAATTCGTTGATGATATCTGCAATAGGATATTTTTGACTAACTGGTAAAAGCATCCTGCGCTCTTTTTCAAAAGGTGAATGTAGGCTTATAGCAAGATGGCATAAACTGTTTTCGAGAAAATATTTCATAGCTGGCACAATGCCGATAGTAGAAACCGTTATCCGGTGTGGACTCCAGCTAAAACCCCAGTCCGAGGTGAGTATTTCGATACTGTTCATCAACGCACTAAGGTTGTCGAAAGGTTCGCCCATACCCATAAACACAAGGTTGGTAAGTTGGTTGTTTTCGGGAATACTTTTAATTTGGTTTAAAATTTCGTTGGTATTTAGGTTCGATTGAAATCCTTGTTTTCCTGTCATACAAAACAGACAACCCATTTTGCATCCCACCTGTACAGAAAGGCAAAGTGTCCTCCTTTTTCTTTCGGGGATAAAAGCCGTTTCGATATAACCACGGCCATTGGCTTCGAAGAGGTATTTTTTTGTGCCGTCAGTAGAAGATTTAACATTTACAGGCGTTTGCAAACCCATACCGAACTTTTGACTAAGCGCTATTCTAACTTTTTTCGATAAATTATGCATCTCGTCGATACTCGTTATATCTTTTTTATAGAGCCAATCGGCAATTTGCATAGCCGTAAACTTTGGTAAACCGGCTTCTTGTGTTATTTTTCTAAGCTCTGTGAGTGCTTTTCCGAAAAGAGCTTCTTTCATTCTGATTGAAATTAATTTTAAATCTGCAAAAGTATTAATTTTGCCATTTCAATACCCAAAGTTATAAATGAAAAAAGAATCGGGAAGAGTTGTCAGAGAAAGAAAGACCGTGGAAGAAATGGTGAAGCTGTACTGCCATCAACACCATGATACACAAGGGGAAAAATTGTGCGACAGGTGTTCCGTTTTGTTGAATTATGCTTTTCAACACATCGAAAAATGTAAGTTCCATCCCGAAAAGCCAACTTGTCGAAACTGTACCGTCCATTGTTATAGTAAAAAAAATAAAAATACTATTAAAGATGTTATGCGCTTTTCAGGACAGCGAATGATGTTGCGGTTTCCAGCCTTAACCATACTTCATCTTATTGACGGGTGGAAAGATAAAAAACGTCAAGAAGAATATTTTAAAGCCGAAGAATTGAAGAACAAATAATCCGTCTCTTATCCTGAAAATAAGATAACAATGCTTATCTGTTTTTTTCAGGTTGACGTATTTTTACTTTTACTCCGTAGCCAGTACAAAGGAGCCATCAAAACCAAGAAAATACTGACGAGGAAAATTGATGTTCCCGGCCCGTATAAATCGGCAAAAAAACCGATAACGGGAGCGAATAAAGCTGCAAACAACGAATTGGCCTGCGATTGGACAGAGAGCACCGATGCCATAGCTTGATTTTTTGATAGTTCGGAAACCAACGCAATGCCAATAGGTTTGCGAAGATTTTCGACCATCATTATAAGCAGAAAACCGATAATTGAAAAGAAAAAGAGATGTAAATTATAAAATATTCCAATGGTAATCCCTATAGCAAAACTGAATATGATAGTAATATTCATCGGGCGGCAAGCATGGACAAAATGATCGCTAAATTTTCCGGAATTGCGCGACATAGAAGCTGTCAGCAAGTAAATGAAAAAATAAAATACTCCCACAAAAAAGGCTGTTTTTTGTTTGTCCTTTAGTGTGGTAAAAAAAGGTACCGATAAGGCAAAAGCCATAATCACGGGCTGAAGGTAATCTTTCACCGCTTTGTAATACCCCGTGTATAGCGAAAGGCTGGTTAAAGTACGCAAAAGCTGAATGTCTTTAAATGATTTGACAAAAGCTGACAAAACGACTTTTAATTTTTGATTTGGTGAAAAATTTTCGAGAGGTTTTATTTCACTATCAAGATAAGCCGGATAAGAAAGAATAAGCACTATATCAAGCAAATAAGGTATAATTGAAGCGACAAAAATAATGCGATAACTTCCGTAATAAAAAACAGCTGCACCGGCAATGAGAGAAGAAATGGCCGATCCGTTTTGCGACCATGAACGGGTATGCCCGTAATAGTTTATTTTTTGTCCGGAATGTCCGTTTTTTTTCAAATAATGAAAAATCATAGCTTTGTTTACCCCCGACCTGAATGCATCACCAAAAGCAAACATTATCATGCCGAATATCATTAAACCGATGTGATTTGAAAAGTAAAAAACAACAAAAGAAGAAATATATAAAACAAAAGCGCTTACCAATGTTTTGCGCCGACCCAGCGTGTCGGCCACCAGTCCACTGGGGATCTCAAGTAGTATAATCATCACTTCACGAACCGAATACAACATTCCGATTTTTATATAATCAATCCCCTTTTCAAGAAAAAAAAGTAAAAGAAAATGCTCGAAAAACCGCAAATTCTTGAAAAAACCGTAAAGGCTGAACTTGTAATATTGCAGATTCTTGTCAATCTTTTCCATACTCAATAATCATATTTTTTCCACAAAAAAACAGTTTATTAATAAACGTAGATTGTACCGATATTTTCAAAATAGTAATACAATAGTCTATGAAATTAATGTTAATACTAATTGTTCTCGAAAATCTGTTTATTCAGCTATTGCCGATTTCACATACCAACAGTGAAGATTTCGTTGTGAAACGGAAGCAAAAACATTTCAAGAACATAGGTGTTAATGCTTAGCAAAATACTAAACAATATAGCCGACCAAAAATTGGAAACTTCAAAATTAGGAACTATCCATGTCGCCATTTTAACATTAAATGCGTTGAGTATTAACAAAAATAAGCCAAAAGTTATGATGGTAATAGGAATGGTAAGAATGAGCATCACTGGATACACAAAAAAATTGAGCCCGGCAATAACTACGGCAACAACAAAAGCAGTCCAAAAGCTGCCACCTCTGATTTTAATACCAGGCAAAATGGTTCCGATAATCATAATGAATACTATTGTAATAAGAAATTTTAAAATGGAATAAATCATAATACGTTTTTTTTAATTATTGCCTCAAAACTATTATTTTTTTCAAACGAAATAGCAGACGAAGAGATGAAAAAAGTTCTAATGTGCTAATTGCCGGCTCTACTACTAGTAGCATAGTGGAACAATTACAACCAATGCAACATCGTTTGTTATAAACAGCAACAGTAAGAACGTAATACTTGTAAGTTTTAATGGTATAAATGCACCTTTTTTCGATATTTTAGCATAGCTATAAAATTAAGTTGCTTCCAACTCTTGTCAACCACATAAATCATATTAATAGTCTCTGCCTCTCTACCATATTTTCTGATGTGATCGAAGGCCTTTTGAATCGACCATTCGGGACGAACGGCAACATAATCCGGTGTCATTAACCGACCAACACTGTCTTCGGGATAGCCTAATAATTTTAAAGCTTCTTCTCGCTCATTCTTATCTAAAAAATTAATCAACTTTTGGGTAAGTTCACCGGGTAAATCTTCAAATAATGAAGTTCTGTCGTCAGGCGATAATTCTTGAATGAGTTGCTTTATTTACTTATTGGCAAAGTGTAACAAAATGTATTCCTGCAACGCTGGTTCTAATTCAGAAAACACTTTTGTGGTTTTCTCCGACGGTATCAATCTAAATATAATAATGATGTCGTTTTTATCTAATGCTGTTAAATTTTCGGAAATATCTTGGGGTGATAAGTTCGAAAATAGCGATTTTACAGTTTTCCACTAAATTCGTAGAAGTTCCCTTATTTCATTGATATTATGTAGGTAACGTTTTGTTATGATTTGATTTTTAAAAAAATCAATACTTTAATAATCAATGTGCTAACTATGCTATTCCAACTGTATTGCAATTTGGTACATTATTGTTAGGTATTGTATTTTGATGATCTTTTAAATACATATTGATGTCTTCAATATAGTCCACCCGAAAGAAAAACATTAGTCATATTTCTAATTATTTAGCTG
>QIKE01000018.1 GCA_003232915.1 Bacteroidota bacterium
TTTAGGAACACAATTTTCGCCATCCCACACCGCACAATTTTTAAAACCTAGTATTCTTTGCAATTTGTTCACTACCGCTGTCATGCCAAAGCCTGCAGTGATTATTAAATCATTTTCAGAAGCGTTAACGTGTTGCTTTATCCTCTTGTGAGCGTAATGATAGGCCTTGGTCATTAATTTACCTGTTTCGCTGGTTTCGGTATGTGTGTTCCCCACAAAAGGTCCAATAGTTCCTGTAATTTTTTCTTCAATGGGGGCATATAATCTCCCACTGGCAACCCAATCGGCGTAAATCATTTTTTTTCTGCCGTATGGGGTTTCAAATTCAGTATCAACTCCTATTATATTTTTCCTAAACTTTTCAAAATGTTCTTCCAAATCATTCATTTTGCCGTATCTTTTTATCAAAATACAATTTTAGCAAACTTATCAAAAACCGACAACTTCACCACTCAACCGACAACCCTATTAGCTCGAAAGCAGGTAACAACCAAAAAGAAATTGTAAACTTCAGACCGTAGGCAAATTTAAAATAATTTTTTGATATGCAGAAATAATGAAACGGGCTATCTCAACTTTTTTTTTTGAAAATTTTAATATACTACTCTAAAATATTATGTTCATGAATTCCCTTATATTTGTTTCTTTCTCTTTGAAATTATGATAAAAACTTTTCCTTCATTATAAATAATCATAGTGAGTATTATACGTTATACTAACTTTTCAGTATTTAATAGATAAAAAAATTAAAGTAATATTTTAACATATCGAATATCTATCCATTAGTTTACGTGTTTTTATCACCATTATTATTTATATTCATATTCATATATTTTCACCCTTAATTCATGGGTACAATAAATATTTCTTTCTGATTATCAGGAATTTATTCAAATCATTTTGCCAACTTCGGCGAATTTGTTTTTCACTCGTTCCGTTTTCGATTTGCCTACGCAGGCTATCGGTTCCTGCCAGTTTATCAAAATAAGCATTAAAAAAGGCATGCTTGTCTTTCAAGTTTTTATAGGCATTTATAAGCCAGCTTAAGTTCAACTGCCGTGGATTTTTCCGGTAGTTTTCGGCATAGCCGGCAAGATTTTGCCCGAAACACTGTTGGCCTGATAATTTGGGTTTGATGTTATCCTTGATTTGAGGTGTAAAAACGTAATTGCCATACGATAAGTCGGGATGCCCGTAAACTTGAAAAGGAGTTGACGTTCCTCTTCCAACACTAACGATAGTTCCCTCGAAAAAGCAAAGCGACGGATACAAATACACCGAACGCCAGTTGGGCAGATTTGGCGAAGGTTTCACTGGCAATTTTACTATTTCATTATGAGTATAATGCTTCAAGCTAATCACTGTCAAATCGCACCTAACGCTATTTTTCAACCAACCTTCACCGTTTAGCATACGGGCATATTCGCCAATAGTCATCCCGTAAACCGTTGGCACGGGATGCATCCCCACAAACGAACGAAAGCCAGGCTTTAACACCGGCCCGTCAACATAAAATCCGTTGGGGTTAGGTCGATCAAGAACAATCATAGGGATGTTATTTTCGGCACAAGCTTCCATCACCAAACTCAAAGTAGAAATATAGGTGTAAAAACGTACACCCACATCCTGAAGATCGAAAACCATAACGTCAACACCTTGTAAATCGGTGCTGTCGGGCTTTTTCTTTTTTCCATAAAGCGAAACTATTACAATTCTATCGGCTTTTAATAAGCTATTGGTTATAGCTTTGCCTGCAGCCTGATTACCAAAAAAACCGTGTTCCGGCGAAAATATTTTTACCACATCCACCTGCAGTTGCAACAAAGTATCAACAAGATAAGTGTTTTGCACCATTGAAGCATGATTGGCAACAACAGCAACTCTTTTTCCGATAAGTAAGGGCAAATATTGGTTGAGACGAGCATCACCACCAACAATTTTATTGTAATCAACTAACCGTAGCGATTTTTCTTGTGCTTTTATAAAAAATGTATTTATAAGTAAAATACAGAAAATCAGATATCTCATAATAAATTTTCAAGATGATTAACAAAAAAATGTAAAAGTACGAAAGCAGAACTTATGCCATAAGCTAAATCGAACTAAATTTGTGGAAAAATATTATTTTGAGTTTCGAATATTTTATAGCCAAACGTATCCGTCCCGGACGTAGTACTTCTTATTCGGGGCCGGTTGTTCGCATTGCTTATGTGAGCATTGCACTCGGACTGGCTTTGATGATTATTTCTGTGGCTATCGTGGTCGGTTTCAAGCATTCCATTAGCCAAAAGGTTACCGGTTTTGCAGCACCGCTAAAGGTTATTCCATACGATAAAAACAACTCCCTCGAAGAACAACCCTTATCCGTTACACCCGAGCTACTCAATTTGTTGAAACACACACCGGGCATTACCCACGTACAACTAACGGCACAAAAAGCAGGTGTGCTGAAAACCAAAAATCAAATTCAAGGTGTAGTGCTCAAAGGTGTAGGCCCCAATTACAACTGGCAATTTTTAAAACAAAATCTCACCAAAGGACGCTTGCCGCAAATTTCGATCGAAGGGAAAGCCTCTAACGAAGTACTAATTTCCAAAAAGCTCGCCGACAGACTCGAAATTTCCATTGGCGATGCCGTACGAATATGGTTTATCAGCGGTACATCACATGCACGAGGACGTAAGCTTACCGTAACAGGAATTTATGACACCGGCCTTGATGAATTCGACAACCGTTATCTTGTGGGCGACATCAAACACATTAGAAAACTTAATGGCTGGAAAACTAACCAAACCGGTAGTATCGAATTGCTTACTAACAATATGCAACATCTGAATAAAATTGCTTACAGCCTCTATCATACAGTTCCTTTCAATATGACGGTGGAAACCGTTTTGGACGAATATCCAGAAATTTACAACTGGCTCAACCTTTTAGATACCAACGTGATAGTGATTTTGGTACTTATGACGCTCGTAGCCGGTATCACTATGGTTTCGACACTATTCATCCTTATTATTGAGCGCACTAATATGGTAGGAGTGCTCAAAGCACTTGGTGCTACCAACATTAGCATAAGGAAAATATTTTTATACAAAGCCGCCGATATTGTCGGCAAAGGAATACTGTGGGGCAATGTAGCCGGTATCGGTTTTTATTTTCTACAAGACAAATTTCATATTTTTAAACTCGACGCCCAATCGTATTACATCAGCTATGTACCTGTGGAACTTCATCTTACGTATGTCGTGCTGCTCAATCTCAGCACTTTCGTGGTGTGTTTACTTATGCTCGTAGTTCCTTCTTTTTCCATCACCCGTATTATGCCCGCCAAAGCTTTGCGCTACGAATAAACCTCGTTTCTATTTCAAATTGTTCTCGCTTGGCACAAACCGTTTTGTCGATTATCAATAATTTTTATGGCGGCTACCGTCTTCCTTGCCCAATGCCATCCCTCAGGCCATAACCCCAAAAAATACCCACACGGTATCGGGCTGTCCGCTTGTAGTTTCGTCTTGCTTTGCCGTGTTCCGCAAAAGCCGCAAAGTAGCTTCCTATGGTCGCTCTTTCCGGCTTGCTCCACATCGGCAAAACAACACGTAAGCTACCGCTAACATCCCTGCCGCTAAGACCACCGAAACACCTTCGCCTACACCTAATCTAAAAACAGTAACCGAAATTATTCTTTTCATTACCATATTCATTTATTGCTTCTAAAAATCGCAACTTTGTCCTCAAATTATTTCCGAACACAAAATAGCACCTTAATCCAACTTGAAAATAGCAAAACGTTAACCACTCATTAACAGGATGCCTCAATTTTATTTTTGCAATTGGAACACTACTTTTCCTTTTCTAATAAAAGGCCTATTTTTAAAACCGAGTGCATCATAAATTTTTTATTGATCAGTTGTCGCAGGTGTAATTAATCTGGAATATATTTTTTCAGATACTTTTTTATTGATAATTACTATTGAGACTTGTTGACTTTGCATTTTTGCAACAATAGTAGCACAATAATAATTGATGTGGTGTTCTTTTAATTTGTGCCGGATATAGTGTACTATCTGATAAGCCACAAAACCGTGCCATATGTGAGGTTCAATATAGTTGTTCTTTTGATGGAACATCGGTAGGATGTTCAGGTCTGGTTTTAAAAATCTAAAACATGATTCTACCTCTCTTGTCAGGTTACAAATATCTCATATCTGTTTTTCCTCTAGAATATTTCCCGGATAGCGTATAAAGTACTTGCTTTTAGAGTCTTTGTTTTTCCTTTTGCCTTTTCTACAAAATATCTGTTACAACTCTTTTTTTTATCCTCTTGATAGCTGATCTTTTCGATAAAACGCTGTGTGTGTTTTTCGTCTATTGAATTCTCTTTTAATTGTTTTTGTTCACTTTTCACGTGCAAGAATGCATCTTCTTTTTTCTCAATCAATACCTTTGTTGCTTCAATTTTATGTCCCCAATTGTCCTCTAATTCAATAGCCGTTTCGGCTAATTTTGTATATTCTTTTGCATTGATACGACTAACACAAATGTAATGATATTTACAATATAATTTTTTTAGGGTGTTTCGATATTTTGTCTCATATTTTCAAGTTGGGTTACCATAAAGAAATATTTTCAAACTTCAAATTTTATAGGTTAAGCGTCGCATTTCACGAGGCAAGCCTTCATTCCATCATTCCATCATTCCATCATTCCATCGTTCCATCGTCCCATCGTTCCATCGTTCCATCGTTCCATCATCCCATCATTCCATCATTCCATCATCCCATCGTTCCATCGTTCCACCGTTCCATCATTCCATCGTTCCATCGTTCCATCATTCCATCGTTCCATCATTCCATCATTCCATCGTTCCATCGTTCCATCGTTCCATCATTCCATCGTTCCATCATCCCATCATTCCATCATTCCATCATCCCATCGTTCCATCATTCCATCATTCCATCGTTCCATCGTTCCATCATTCCATCGTTCCATCATTCCATCATTCCACCGTTCCATCGTTCCACCGTTCCATCGTTCCATCGTTCCACCGTTTCATCGTTCCATCGTTCCATCATTCCATCGTTCCATCGTTCCATCGTTCCATCATTCCATCATTCCATCATTCCATCGTTCCATCGTTCCATCGTTCCATCATTCCATCATTCCATCATTCCATCGTTCCATCATTCCATCATTCCATCGTTCCATCGTTCCTTCATCCCATCGTTCCATCATTCCATCGTTCCATCGTTCCATCGTTCCATCATTCCATCATTCCATCGTTCCATCGTTCCATCGTTCCATCATTCCACCGTTCCATCGTTCCATCATTCCATCATTCCATCATTCCATCGTTCCATCGTTCCATCGTTCCATCGTTCCATCGTTCCATCGTTCCATCGTTCCATCGTTCCATCGTTCCATCATTATTGTACTTTTGCAAACAAAACAACAGAAAATGGAGTTGACAGAAAAAAAAATAAACCAATGGGCTAGACAAGGTATCCCTTTTCTTTTTGTTTTCGATTTTGAAATGAAACACCCTTTAGCTATGCCACTTTCCGAAATAAGTAGCAACGAAATTTTATTTTCGATAAACGGAACAGGCAATGCACCCTTGGTCACTCCGGTTAGCAAATCGCTTTATTTTGATGTGTTCCCCGTTTCTAAAGATCGGTATAGTAAGGCTTTCGATCTGGTTCAACGGCATATTGTGTGTGGCAACTCTTTTTTATTGAATCTAACATTACCCAGTTGTATAAAAACAAATTATTCGCTGAAAGAAATTTTTTACCGGAGTCGTGCTAAATACAAATTATGGATTAAAGATCGATTTGTGGTTTTTTCGCCCGAAATATTTGTTAAAACAGCAGGACGTAGCATCTATTCTTATCCTATGAAAGGCACCATCGACGCACAACTACCACAAGCCCGCCACCAACTTTTAAACAACCGAAAAGAGTTATCCGAACATTACACCATTGTTGACCTTATCCGTAACGACCTGAGTATCTCGGCCAAAAAAGTCAGGGTTACACGTTTTCGTTATACCGACAACATTAGCACGAACAAAAAAGAGTTGTTACAAATAAGCTCCGAAATAACGGGTGAACTACCTCCCGATTACAAAAACCACATAGGCAGCATATTGATAAAAATGCTACCTGCGGGTTCTATTTCGGGAGCGCCCAAAAAGAAAACTCTTGAAATTATAAAAGCAGCGGAACAATACGAAAGAGGTTATTATACAGGTATTTTCGGCGTTTTTGATGGCAAAAATATCGACTCGGGAGTGATGATACGCTTTATCGAAAATACCGTTAGCGGTTTTGCGTATAAAAGCGGTGGCGGCATTACGGCACAAAGCCGTTGCGAAGAAGAATACAACGAACTAATTGATAAGATATATGTACCTTTTGCTTGAAACCATTCGCTATTCACAAGGCAAATTCGACAATTTGGAATGGCATAACCTGAGGATGAACCGTAGCCTTGGCGAACTATATTCTTCTAAAACAAAAATTGACCTGATGGGAGCTCTTAAAGCCTCACCAAAACCCTGTGAGGTGTCAACGTGTATCGAAGCAGTGTACAAATGCAGAATAGTTTATGGTGTAGCTATCGACACCATTGAGTTCATTCCCTATCAACTACCTAATATCAAAAGCCTGCACTTGATTTACGACAACAACATCAACTACAGTTTGAAGAGTCTTAATCGTTCAGCCTTAAACAACCTGTTCAACCAACGTTCGGGTTCCGATGATGTAATTATCGTTAAAAACGGCTTAATAACCGATACTACTTTTGCTAACATTCTATTTTTCGCTGATAATAAGTGGCTTACACCGGTTACGCCCTTGCTCCCTGGCACACGCCGACAGGCACTTCTACAAGCCGGCATTATAAAAACTGCCAGTATCTATCCCTACGATTTAAACAATTTTGAAAAACTCCGGCTTGTTAATGCTATGATACGTTTTGAAGATGAAGTGGATATATCTTTAGAATATGTTTCGGGCTAAACAATATTCAGAGGAATGTTACTTACTCTTTTTGAGTAACATTTCCGTAAAAAAATTATTTTATACATCTGATTATCTGCATTATTTCAAAGGACAATATTTTTTTTAAAATAAAAAATGTAATTTCGACAAATATTATTAGAAAAACGATGAAGACAAGAACTGCCGGATCTATATTTTAATACTTGAAACTTGCACTAACGAAATAGATTACCAACTTAAAGATCGGCTTATTTTTCCAAACCTACTTCCTCTCAAACTAAAAGCGATATCAATTAAATCAGTTTCATATCATTTCGCATTTATAGATATATGAGAAGAAGAGAAAATTATTTTACCACTCAAATTATCGTCTTTGACTACGTCTTTTTTCTCTAGCCTGATTTGTTAAAAATTCGTGTATAGCCATAGTCATTGATGGGGACGTTTTAGTGGGTGCGGGAATATTCAGTTTAAAACCGGCATCTTTTACAGCTTTGGCAGTGGTAGGCCCAAATGCCGCAATAAGTTTTCCGCCTTGTTGAAAATCGGGAAAATTTTGTGTCAAAGATTTTATTCCGGCAGGGCTAAAAAAAATAAGTACATCATAGTTGTTAATTTCTATATGCGACAAATTTGTAGCTACGGTACGGTAAATAATCCCACGCTTATAGTTAATTTTTTCCTCGTCGAGCATATCGAACATACTTTGTTTGTGGATGTCAGACGAAGGAACAAAAAAGTTCTCTTTATCATGTTTCCTGATAACATCCACCAGATCGGAAAACTTTTGCTTTCCGAAAAAGGTTTTACGCTTGCGAAACTGCACATATTTTTGCAGATAGTAGGCAGTAGATTCCGAAATACAAAAATATTTAAGAGAATCTGGAATTTCATAGCGAAGTTCCTTGGCAATTCTGAAAAAATGGTCTACTGCGTGACGGCTTGTAAGCACAACAGCTGTATGTCCGGTAAGGCTTTGCTTATTCATTCTGAACTCTTTTGCCGAAATACCTTCGATGGAAATAAACTTTTCAAAGTCAATATTTAAATTAAACTTTCTTGCCAAGTCACTGTAAGGAGACTTTTCAAAATCGGCGGGTTTCGGTTGCGAAACTAAGATGTTTTTTACTTTCAATTTTCCCTACTTTTGTTTTCCAACTTCCTTGCAAATTATTTACAAAGCCATACTTAATTCATTAAATTTTATTATAAAAATTTATCAAAACCACTCACTTTTATCAAAACCAACAAAGGTAAAAATTCAAGGGTGCAAAGATATAAAAATAAATGGTAAGGGTTAAGTCTCGCAACGGAAAATCCGAGAATAAAAATTTGAAACCACTTGTAAACAAACATACCTACCAAAAACAACACAGCAATAATTAACATATAATATACAGAAGTATAAAGAAATAGAAATAGAATAGGGAGTAAAAAAATGCCAATAAAGTATTCTGTGTTATTATTAAACCTCAAATGGACTGTTGTCATCATTTTAGTACCCAGCATAAAATTAACAAACGAGACAGTAAAACGGTAACCAAAAAAATAAATAAAAACAAAACCACAGATAGTTATAAATAGATGCAAATTTGAATATTCGAAAAATACATTTGGAACAAATCTTCGTAAAAGCAAATATATTAAGAGGGAAAGCATAAGAAGAAAATTCAGTGAAAAGAAAAGAGGAATACCTAAACCGGTAGAAAAATAAGTTCCTTCACCAACCCTTTTTTTAATATTTTTCAAAACAAAAGCATTAGAAATGATTTGAGGGATACGGTAAGGTGCTATAAAGTGAATGAGTGCTATGATGCCAATAAAACCATACAACAGATAATACATCCCATACGAGGTGGAAGGGTGTAGCACAATCCGTATTGTTTGTAAATGCGAACTCCACAGAAAGTTTTCAACTATTCTATTGTTTACAAGCCCGATAGAACTATTGCGTACCTGTCCGGCCAAACTATTAATACCGGTAACAGCTACTATCATTGAATTTATTGTAAGGTTTATCAAGTCCTTATTTATATTTAACTGATTTACAAAATATTGAAACGAATTAAAAAGAACAATAAAATTTATGTTAATAAATTAACAATATTCTTTTCCCTCAACAAAATTAGTAATACTTTTGCAGTTTGTATTAAACAAAAACAAAAACAATGCAATTACTTGATAAAATTCATCAAATGGCAGTAGAAGCAGGCAAAACCATTGTGCTTCCCGAGGGTAGCGAAGAGCGCACACTCAAAGCTGCCGATTATGCGCTTGCCAACAAGTTAGCATCTATCATTCTGCTTGGAAATCCTGACAAGATCAACCGTCTCGCCAGAGAATACAATTTGAAAAATATCTGGCAAGCCGAGATTATCGATCCGAAAAAACATCTAAAAAAAGAATATTATGCCAAAATGCTAGCAGAAATAAGAAAGAAAAAAGGGTTAACTTTTGAGCAATCTATGCAGGTGATAGAAGATCCGTTGTATCTTTCCACTTTAATTATTAAAGACGGCAAAGCCGATGGTGAAGTTGCGGGGGCAAACAATGCTACAGGTAACGTTTTGCGTCCTGCTTTTCAAATCGTTAAGACTTTTACCGATGTTTCTTCTGTTTCGGGTGCCTTTATTATGGTTGTTAGAGATAAGCAATTTGGCGATGACGGCGTGTTGGTTTTTGCCGACTGTGCTGTTAATCCCGACCCTAACACACTTGAGCTTGCGGAAATAGCCGTTGAAACAGCACGAACAGCCAAAAACATTGCAGGCCTCGACCCGCGTGTAGCTATGTTAAGCTTTTCGACCAAAGGCAGTGCCAAACACGAAAAAGTTGACAAGGTTGTGGAAGCAACCCACATAGCAAGGCAAATGGCACCTGAACTTAAAATTGATGGCGAATTGCAAGCCGATGCCGCTATTATTGAAGCTATCGGTAAAAAGAAAGCTCCGGGTTCAGGGGTTGCCGGACATGCCAATGTATTGATTTTCCCTTCTCTTGAATCGGGAAACATAGCATACAAACTAGTACAACGTATTGCAAGAGCCGAAGCTATTGGCCCCGTATTACAAGGTTTAGCTGCGCCCATCAATGATCTCTCACGCGGTTGCTCCGTAAGTGATATCGTTAATATGATAGCCATAACTGCAAATCAAGCAGCTGGACTTTATTCAAGTAAATAATAACAGCAATTTGATTCAATACAAATTATAAAAATAAAATAATGAGCGAGCTAGTTCAGTTTAGCCTGGGAAACAGGTTGAAAATAAAAGGAAATATGCAAACAATAGGAGTCATTGGTTGCGGTAGCGTTGGACAGGTTCTTACCCGTATTTTTGCCCATAACGGTTTGGATGTAATTTTTCTTGACATGTCGGAAGAAAGGATTAAAGAAATTTTTGTATCCCTCGAAGAACAGCTTGATGATGTAATTGCACATTGGGGGATTACTCCCTCAGAGAAAAAATTAATCATGTCGAGAATTAAAGGGACATCAAAAATGTATGATTTAAAACCTTGCGACTTGATTATAGAAACCATTAGTTCACGGCAAAGAGGTACTTTGCTCGAAATGCGCCAAGACCTTTTCCGTCAGGTTGAAGGCATTATAAAAGAAGATGCTATTATTTCTTCTGATCTTTCGACGTTGATGATTTCGGATCTTGCAAAAGTTTTAAAAAATCCAAACCGTGCCATTGGTTTACACTTTATCGAACCTATCAATAAAACCAATATTGTAGAAGTTGTAAAAGGAATTAAAACCACCGACGAAGTGTATGAAAAAGTAGTACGCTTTTTAAGAATGATTAACCGCAAAGCTATTCTTGTTAATGAATCGCCAGGTAATATTAGCACACGAATGTTGATACCATTAATTAATGAAGCTTGCGAAATTTTGATGGAAGGAGTAGCCTCCGTTTCCGATATTGACGAAACGATGAAAGAAACTACAGGTTACGTTTACGGCCCTTTTGAAATTGCCGACCGTATCGGACTTGATAAAATATTAAAATATATGGATAATATTTATCAGGAATTTGGCGACAAAAAATACAAAGCATCGCCCATTATCAAACGTCTTGTACGTGCCAATTATATCGGGGTTCAGGTTAAAAAAGGATTTTATACCTATCGGACGGGAGGCAAACCTGTGGGAAATACCATCTCGTGTGCTATTATTAAATAAAATATACCAAAGAAGCTAAAAAAATGAAGATTATAGTTTTAAATTGTGGAAGTTCATCAATAAAATACCAGTTGTTCGACCTGCCGAAAGGGGAAGTACTTGCCAAAGGTTTGGTAGAAAAAATCGGATTAAAAGGCAGTGCCATCAAACATAAACGCAACGACGGACTGAATAAAACAATCGTAGGCGAAATTCTCGATCATCAGCAGGGTATCGAATATCTTCTTGGATTACTTTCGAGTGTAGAATACGGGAGTCTTAAAAGCCTTGATGAAATAGATGCTGTGGGTCATCGCGTGGTTCATGCTGCCGAAGATTTTAGTAATAGTGTAAAAATTACTACAGAAGTGATTAATGCGTTGGAAAGAGCGACCGAATTAGCCCCCTTACACAATCCACCTAATCTGAAAGGAATTTATGCTATGACGCAACTGTTGCCTGAGGTGCCTCAAGTAGGTGTATTCGATACTGCCTTTCACCATAGTATGCCCGAATATGTGTATCTTTACGGTATTCCTTATGTGCTTTATCAAAAATACAAAGTGCGTCGTTACGGATTTCACGGCACAAGCCACAAATATGTTTCGTCAAGGGCTTGTGAAATTCTCGAAGTTGATTTTACAAAACAAAAAATGATTACTTGCCATCTTGGTAACGGTTCGTCGATTACGGCCATCAAAAACGGCAAATCTTTAGAAAACTCTATGGGAATGACCCCAACCGAAGGCCTTATTATGGGCACCCGCACAGGCGACATTGATCCCGGCACACTACTCTTTATTGCCGAAAAGGAAAAAACCAGCATTAATTATACACGTATTCTTATCAATAAATTTTCGGGAATGCTTGGCGTTTCTGGCGTTTCATCGGATATGCGTGATATTGAGAAGGCTGCCGAAGAAGGAAATCACAGAGCAAAAGTTGCTTTGGAAATGTTTGCTTATCGGGTAAAAAAATATATTGGAAGCTATGCTGCTGCTCTTGGAGGACTTGACATTCTGGTGTTTACAGGAGGTATAGGAGAAAACGATATTGATACACGAAAACGTATTTTGACAGGGCTTGATTTTCTCGGTATTAAAATCGACAATAAAAAAATAATGTGGCGCGGTAAAGAAATGATTATTTCGACAGACGATTCAAAAGTGAAGGTAATGGTTATCCCCACGCAAGAAGAACTAATGATAGCAAAGGACACTTACGAAATAGTTACCAAAGACAAATAACAAACTTCCTACACAAAATCTCCCGACAAACATAGGAAGATTTTGTTTAATGCTTAAATAATGCTTGTCCGGAAATGTCAATTTTCTCGTTACGTTCACTTTGAATACTAATAATTTGCTCTAATAAACCCTTAATATACAAAACCTTCGCAAACCTCTAACTTGATATTTTTTGATTTGACACTATAAAAAAGGGAGTTTTCGTATGGACAGTAAAAGGTAAAATTTATCAATACGGTATTTTTATTTTATATTGTTCGACAATATTTATCATTTCTTTTTTTTAACGAATTGTTCGTTACTTTGCACAAGTAGTGCTCAAAAAACCTGTTTATATTCTGAAGTCTTCAAACAGAATTCAAATAGCTTTTATTCTTATGTTTACATATCTTCCATTAATTCATCGGTGGGTTCAAGGTTATGAAAAACCTTTTGCACATCGTCATTTTCTTCAAACATATCAATAGATTTCAATATTTTTTGTGCTTCTTCGAGTTCGAGGCTTTTCGTATCATTGGGTATTCTCTGCAAATCGGCACTTTCGGGCTCAATTCCAAGTTCTTCAAGTTTTTTCATCATAACCCCGAAATCTTCCATAGAAGTGGTAATATGAAAAAACCCATCGTCGTCGAGTTCCATATCCTCAGCACCGGTGTCAATTAATTCCATTTCAAATTCTTCTTCGTCAAGCTCACCTTTTGGAAACACAAACACTCCTTTACGATGGAACAAATAGCTCAACGACCCATTAGTACTTAAACTACCGCCGTATTTATTAAAAATTGAGCGCACATTTGATACTGTCCGTTGCAAGTTGTCGGTAGTGCATTCTACATATACGGCAATTCCATGCGGGAGATAACCTTCATAAGTAACTTCGATAAATTTAGTACCGTCTTTATCTTTTCCCTTATTAATAGCTCTTTCGATATTATCTTTGGGCATACTCTGTCCTTTGGCATTGGCGATAGCAAGGCGCAGTCGCGGATTACCTTCGGGATCGTCCCCCCCTTCTTTTACGGCAACGGTAATTTCTTTTATCAGTTTTGAAAATATTTTTGAACGCTTGGCATCCAAAGCTCCCTTTTTTCTCTTAATGGTTGACCATTTACTATGTCCTGACATATTTGTTTTTTTATTCTTAGCTATTGCAAAACTAAAAAAAACGGACAAAGAAAAAAAAGAATAATTCGTTTTTTGTAAATTTTCGCACTTTTCGGCAAATTGTAAATACGTAGAAAAGGCTTTCTACCGTTGACGATAAATGAGATTACTCCCCTCTTTGCTAATATCGAAAAGCAACGGAGAACTATTTAATAATTGTATGGTACGCTTACCAAAGTCAGTCAGGTAGTCAACTTCTTCGATGCTTATTACCAAGCTATTTGTTTTCAGGCCAAAGGGTTTAAATAAAAGGAAAAGTTTTTTTGTTGATTTATAAAAATCTGCTTTGGTAAGCATATGCAATCTGCTTTCTTTATCTTCTTCCCCAGACAACATTTTATAGCCGAAAAGACGATTGAATTTTTGTGCACGGGGGTTATCTTTTCTAACCTGTGCATAAAGTTTTTCTAAATTAAAAATACTGAATACCAACTCGCTCAAACACAAAACCCCCGCAACCGGTAAAAAAGTACCGCTTATGTTTTGTCTCACAATAAACACTCCGGCTTCCCCCGATTTTTCTTCCCAATCAATATTTTTAATATTCCCAAGCCCTACTTTTTTTCCTTTGTAATGAATAATAAAATAGAAATTATTAAAGTTGTTTATTGTAGAAAACCATTTTCGTTGCATTTCGGGTGTAATTATCTCACGATAATTCATATGAGTTCTAATAGCATCGGAGTTGCGCCATTGCCTTACCAACTCAATGTCTTTCTCTTGAAGGCGCTCAATTATTAATCCATTCGTTTCTATTTTCATTCTTTAATTTCCTTAATAACAAAAGGAGGTTTCATATTTTGTAAGCCGTACAACCGACTTACATATTCGCCAATAACACCAAGACTGAACAAAATAAGACTCGTTGAAAACATAATACTCACAATTATTGACGTATAACCTAGTGGAACGTCGAAAAATACTTTTGCCAATAAATAATAAATTGTAACCCCAAAGAAAATAATCGACATAAACAAACCTACGTAAACCATTAAACGCAAGGGGAAGTTAGTATAATAAATTATCATATTGGTTAGAAATTTCCACAATTTGCCATTGCTGTAACCCGACTTTTTAAAAGATCGTTTATGATGTTCAACATAAGCAAAATCAATTTCATCGGTATACCACCATAAAAGTTCGTCAACAAAAATAAAATTGCGATTATGTCGCATAATTTTTTCCACAATATTTCGGCTTACAAGACGAAACGACGAAACTTGTTCGGGGCGGTCAAGGAAGCGTTCGGCCGTTTTACGTACCAAACGGCTACCGAATTTGCGATAAAGTGAATGTTTTTTTTTGCTAAAAAAGCCATAAACCAGTTCGCTGTTTTGCTTTTCTTGCCGTGCAATAAGTTTGGGAATTTCTTCGGGTGGATGCTGTAAATCATCATCAAGGGTAATAATTATTTTACCCTCGGCATGTTCCATACCACAAAAAGTAGCATTGTGTTGTCCGTAATTTTTATTCAACCTGATGATAATTATATTTTTGGAAAACACTTCTTTTAGTCTGAGCAACACCTGCCAACTACTATCAAGGCTGCCGTCGTCAACAAACACAAACTGTATCGTTTTTTTCATTTTGTCAAAAACGATCATTGTGCGTTTATACAACTCTTCGAGTGTAAGTTCACTGTTGAAAACCGGTACAACTATGGAATAATCAAACACTTCAGTCGTTGATTTATTGAGCCTGTTGTTGTTCTTTCACTTTCAATTCAACGATATTATAAACATCCTGAACGGTTTTGGCATTAATCAGTTCCTCGGCTGTTAGCGTAACATCGTATTCGATATTAATCATGGCTATTATTACCAATGCATTAATTGAGTCCCATTCCACTTCATCTCTGAAATTTGTTTCGGGTTTTAATGCCCCTTTTTTTAAATCGGGAAATTCCGCTTCTATTTTTTCAATAAAATCCTCTACTGTCATTTCTATATATTTTAAAGCGCAAAACTAAACTATTTTCGATTACAAATATTTAGCCAATATTCCAAACATAAATAACACCTTTTTACAGCAAGTATTAAATTATTTTTACCTTTGTCAAAAAAAGGATTACAATGTCGAAAAAAAAGTTGGTATTAATCAACCCGCGCAGTCATCATAGGGTTGGTTTTCTTATCGACAAAGAATCAAGGTATCCTCCTTTAGGACTAGGCATTGTAGCTGCTTTGACACCCGATGATTGGGAAATAATACTCATCGACGAAAATTTTCAGAATTTCACTTTTGAAGACGCAGATCTCGTAGGGATTACTTCTTTTACTTCTACGGTCAAAAGAGCTTATGAAATAGCTGCTTCATACCGCACGCATAATATCCCTGTTGTGTTGGGCGGCATACACGCTTCTATGTTACCCGAAGAAGCAGAACAGTTTGTAGATGTTGTGGCTATTGGAGAAGCGGAAATAACATGGCCTGATATTTTGTTTGATTTTGAAAATAACCAATTAAAAAAACGCTATTCAGGAAACTTGATTACCCTTGACAAAGTTCCACAAGCTACTCACAATTTGTTTCATAAAGAATATGAGATTGATTCTATCCAAACCACAAGAGGATGCCCTATGGTATGCGAGTTTTGTTCGGTACCCGGTTTCAATGGAAAAACGTACCGCACACGACCTGTCGAAAACGTGTTAGCTGAGATGGAGACAATGCGTACCGATCGTTTTTTCTTTGTCGACGACAACATTGTGGGATACAATACTGCCGCTCGCAACCATGCCAAGGCTATTTTCAATGGAATGATTGACAGAGGTATAAAAAAAGATTGGTTTTGTCAAGCCTCTATAAACTTCGGACAAGACGAAGAACTTTTAGATTTAGCATATAAAGCAGGATGCCGTTTGGTGCTCATTGGCGTTGAGTCGGAAAAAACAGATGCATTGCAAAGTATGAATAAACGTTCGAATTTGAAAGTAGGAGTTGACAACTATCAAAAAATCTTTTCGATAATACAACAACATGGAATTAGCGTTCTCGGAACTTTTATTATGGGACTTGATACCGATTCTGTGAACGACATTAAAAACAGAGCCGAATATATTATAAATTCAAATATTGACGCAATCCAAATTTCGATATTAACACCCTTTCCCGGCACCAAAACCTACAACGATTTTATTAAAGAAGGAAGGCTTACCGCCACCAATTATCCTGAAGATTGGGAAAAATACTGGGGAGGTGATATTATTATTCGTCCGGCAAAAATGAGCGCGCTGGAATTTAAGCAAGTTCTGCAAGAAGCCGCCATAAAAATTTATGATAGTAAAAGACTAATGCAATTGATGCTTAGAACTTTGCGAACAACAAAAAATCCAAAAACAGCTTTATGGGCTTTTTCGGCAAATGCACATTACCACAATATGGTGTTTGAAACCGACATTAAAAAGCACATAAAACTTAATAAAGTTTTTGGAAGATCTTAACTAAATTTAATTCATGAAAAAACTTTTATTAATTAATCCCCGAAATTATCTAAAAAGCGGACTGCTTAATTACGAATTTTCCAATTTTCCACCTTTGGGATTGGGAATTCTCGCCACTTTAACGCCCGATAATTGGGAAATTGAAATATTTGATGAAAATTTCGACGACTTTCAATTTATCGAAGCCGATTTTGTAGGTTTTACTGCTTTTACTGGAAATGCATACCGTGCTTATCAAATTGCAGATATTTATCGAAAAAAAGGTATTCCTACTATTATGGGAGGTATCCACGTTTCGATGATTCCCGAAGAAGCTGAAAAATTTATTGACACGGTAGTAACGGGAGAAGCTGAAAGCATTTGGCCCACAGTGATTAACGATTTTGAACACAACCGGTTACAAAAACGATATACCGGTATTCGATTGAAAGCCCATCAATTGGTTCCTGCTCGCCACGACTTATTTCATCGTAGATATTCGGTGGACACCATACAAACCACCCGAGGTTGCCCTTGGCGATGCGAATTTTGTACCGTACATGCATTTAATGGTACAGTCTACCGGCAACGACCGGTTGACGATGTTCTAGACGAATTGGAAAAAACAACCAAGCCATTGTTGTTTTTCGTTGACGATAATTTGATTGGGTATAGTAAACGTTCAATGCAACGAACTATAGAACTGTTGAAAGGAATGAAAAAAAGAGGTATTAAAAAAGAGTGGTTTACACAAGCATCTATCAATTTTTCCGAAAACGATGAAATGCTACAACTTGCACACGAAACAGGCTGTAGAATGGTATTGATTGGTGTTGAATCGGAAAAAATTGAATCATTAAAAGAAACAAAAAAAGACCTCAACCAAAAAATAGGAATACAAAACTATAGCAACATTTTCAAAAAAATTCATAGTTACGGCATTGCCGTATTAGGGACTTTTATTTTCGGCTTGGATACTGACAGCAAACAAGACATACAAAACAGGGCCGATTTTATTATCAACTCGAATGTAGATGCATTTCAAACTACCGTACTAACTCCGTTTCCAGGTACGGGAACATATTATAAATTTCTGAGAGAAAATAGAATACACTACACTAATTTTCCTGAAAGTTGGCAACGTTTCCGTTTTTTTGAAAACGTGATAGAACCGGCTAAAATGACTCACGAAGAGCTTACCGAAGAATTGTTTACAGCCTGGAGCAGAATATATGATCCGAAAAATTTAATCAAAAAGTTTAAGATGACATTGACAGAAACACGTGATGTAAAAACAGCTTTTTTGTCTCTAATAACCAATGCCAATTATGCCAACACTATTTTTGAAGGTACGGGCTATTATTTCGATCCGGAAAACATGATGAAAACTGTTCCTCATGGCGGTGTTTTTGATAAAATTAATACATGAAAAAATTGCTGTTTATCAATCCCGTATCACTTCTCAGAAAAGGCTTTCTCCGTTCCGAAAATACAAAATATCCGCCTTTAGTTTATGGGATTCTATCGGCACTTACTCCTAACGATTGGGAAATAAAAATTATTGACGAAAATTTTGACACTTTTAGTTTTGAAGAAGCTGATCTTGTTGGAATTACGGCATATACATCCTCAGCCTACCGTGCCTATCAAATTGCCAAAGAATACAGAAAGAAGAATATTCCGGTGGTTATGGGAGGAATACATGCTTCGATGCTCCCAAACGAGGCGCAACAATATGTTGATACCGTAGTAATCGGTGAAGCCGAAAGTGTTTGGCAACAACTTATTGCTGATTTTGAGAAGCATAAAATACAAAAAATTTACCGGGGCGAACGACTTCCTCTTGATGAAATTCCTATTGCACGCCACGATCTTTACCATAAAGATTATGCTATGGGTTCGGTTTTCACAACGAGAGGATGCCCTTTTAATTGTGATTTTTGTTCGGTAACAGCCTTTAACGGGCGTAAATACAGAATGCGTCCGGTCGAATACGTTTTGGATGAGCTGGAACAAGTTAAACAGGACAAATTTTTTTTTATTGATGACAACATTATCGGATATAGCAAAAGCTCGAAAGCTCATGCTAAAGCTATTTTTCAAGGGATGATCAACAGAGGGATAAAAAAAACTTGGTTTAGCCAAGCCTCTTTTAATTTTGCCGATGATGAGGAACTTTTACAGCTTGCTGCCGAAAGCGGTTGCCGGTTTATTTTCATAGGCATAGAATCGGAGAAAATCGACGCTTTAAAAAGTGTGAACAAAATACTAAATAGCCGTAAAGGAATTGACCAATACCAGCATGCTTTTAAGAAAATTCATGATGCAGGAATAGCTATACTCGGCTCTTTTATTTTTGGTTTGGAAACCGATACAAAGCAAGATGTTATTGATAGGGGTAACTATATTCAAAATAATGACATTGATGCCTACCAACTTGGTATTTTAACTCCGATGCCAGGAACAAAAACCTACTATGATTTGAAAGCGCAGCAGCGTATCCTTAAAACCAATTATCCTTTCGACTGGCAGTATTACAGTGTAGAAGACGTTACTATTATACCGGGAAGTATTGATATAGAAGATTTTATTAATGAGATGAAAATTATGGTGTACAAACTTTACGGGAAAAAAGTTATAACACGTAAATTTATTTCCACATTACGAGCTACACACAATATGGAAGCAGCTGTTTGGGCTTTGTCAACCAATATTTCATATCGCAATATGTTGAGCGATATGTTTGAAGACAAACAGTTTAGCATTGAAGATATCATCGGTACCTTTTCAAAGTAAAAACGAATTCCACCTTACCTTCTACCAACTTTATAACCCGAAGCGGCAAAATAGAAAATTATTAGATAACAGGGAATAAGAATGGCATAAGCATAAGTACTCCCCACTGAAGGCAAACCCGCTAAATAACCATATAGCAACGGAATAGTTGCGCCTCCGGCAATAGCCATAATCATAAATGCCGAACCGCGCTTAATAAACTTACCCAATCCGTCGATGGCAAGTGGCCATATGGCCGGCCACATAATTGAATTGGCAAAACCAAGAGCTGCTACAAACAACACGGAAGTATATCTATGGGTTACAACAGCAACCAACGTAAAAAGTATTCCGAGAAGTGAAAAATATTTCAATGCGTTTTGTTGAGAAATATATTTCGGTATTGTGATAATACCAATAAGATAACCCAAAATCATTGCAATAAGTGTAAACGAAGAAAAGAATTTAGCTACTTTGATATCAAAGCCAAGAGACAAACCATAATTTATTAATGTGTCAACTGATATCACTTCGGCACCCAAATAAAAAAATAATGTTATAACACCCAACCAAAAATAAGGAAATTGAAAAATACTGCTACGCTTTACTTCGTCGGTTGTTACTTCGTCGTATTCGATCTCTATTTCGGGAAGAGGCGAAAACCTTACCACCAACGCCATTATAACCAACACGACTGCCATTATTATATAAGGAAAAATAACCTTTTCGGCAAGCGTGTCAAGTGCAACTGTTCTATCCACTACATTCAAGTTTATCAGCTGATCGTTAAATTTATCTATCCCCTTGAGTATAACTGCACCAAGAATGAGAGGACTTAAAATCCCTGCAAATTTGTTGGCTACTCCCATGATACTTATGCGCTTAGCCCCACTTTCTATTGGGCCAAGAATAGTAACATAAGGATTTGAAGCCGTTTGTAATATTGCCAATCCGGTACCTTGGACAAACAAGCCCGCCAAAAACCATGTATAAGTCCTTGATAATGCAGCAGGAATAAATATTAAGGCACCAAGTGCCATAATAACAAGCCCCAGAGCCATCCCATTTTTAAATCCTGTTTTTTCCAAAACCTTCGACGAAGGCAAAGCCATCACAAAATAAGAAATATAGAAAGCAAAGGTTACAAGATAAGATTCAAAAGTGGTTAATTCGCAAGCCGTTTTCAAATAAGGAATTAATGTGGCATTGAGCCATGTTACAAATCCAAAGATGAAAAATAAAATCCCGATAATAACAATAGGAATTACATAGTCCTTTTTTTTGTCGCTTGTGCTTTCTTCCATTTTTTTTTAATTGCAACCCACAAAAGTATTATTTAATATGAATATATTTTTTCCCATTACCTTCTAAAATAATTACGAACAAAACTTATAACTATTTACCCACCAACTGAATATTACGCTTTTTCATATACTTTATTACACAATGCATAATCATAAAGCTTATTGTCTGTAAATTATTTTCCATTTGTATAAAGACTAATTATCCTTCATAAGCTGGGCAATACTTCGCATGTTTACTGTACTTCATACAAAATAGCAGTATAAAATTATTATTGCAATCAAAGACTAAATTGTAGTTTAAGAAAAAAAACAATTAAGCTACTAAAAACAAGCAGCCATATTGATTTCCGTAGTATTTATTTGGAATAGTTTTGCTACTTTATTTCTCAGTGAATTTTTAGCGCGCGACAACTGCGATTTGGAAGTATTGATAGAAATATGAAGCATTTCGCCAATTTCTTTATGCGAATAACCTTCAATAGTATTGAGATTAAAAACAGTTCGGTAGCCTTGAGGCAATTCTCTGATAAGTGCCAAAAGCTCTTCGTGCGACAATCTTGATACGGCATCGGCATTGGTAAGGCCGCTAAGTTTTATCATCTCGGGATCAACTTCTTTGTTGAAAAGACTTTTCTTTTTATAAAAGTTTAATGATGTGGTTACCATAATTCTCCTCATCCAGCCTTCAAACGAACCGTCGCCACGATAATCTTTTAAATAACGAAAAACCTTGATGAAACCTTCCTGTAAAATGTCTTCGGCATCGGTTTGATTTTTAGCGTATCGCAAACAAATGCCAAACATTTTCGGGGAGTATTTTTTATAAAACACATATTGAGCTTTTTTCACTCCACTCATACAATCTGAAAGAAGTTCTTTTTCGGTATAATTATTTTTCTCCATAAAACAACACAAATTTGTTATTTATTTTTTGCAAGCCAAATGTACACATAATCCTTACAGCAAAAGGAAAATTACACCTCTACACTGATTCTACACTATCTCAAAACGCCTTTGCCCAGCCCATAGTTACCTCTACAACAAAATACATATATTGTTGAATATATTCATTTTGCATTATTATAGACTACTACAATTACCTTTCATTAAATTTCTTCAAGATAATCACAAAGATTCTCATTATTGCCAATTCCACACTTTTTCCGCAAACGATAACGGCTCATTTCAACCGCTTTTATTGAGATGTTGTTTAAGGCAGCTATTTCTTTTGAACTCAAGTTTAGCCTAAGTAGTGCACAAAGACGCTCCTCATTTTTAGTAATTGAAGGCAGCCTTTTCTTCAATCGTCGGAAAAATCCTTGATACGTTTGATTAACTTTGTATTTTAATTGTTCCAACTGCTGTTGAACCTGCAAAATTTGCTGGACATTAGCTATCAATTCTTTGATTTTTTTGGACTTTTCGTCTTCGGGATAGCTATTGAGGTTTTTCAGCTGAATTTTTATTTCTTTTAAAAAATTATTTTTTTCCACCAAATGAAATGCAAAATTAACCAAATCGTTGTCTTTGCTTTTGATTTCGAGTTCCATCAATTCTCTTTGAGCCTTGTGTAACTCCTTATTTTTTAAACTTAATAGTCTTTCCTTTTTTATTTGAGATCGATAACGCGAAATAAGTAAAGATGCGATAATGACCAACACTATCAATCCCGCAATTAAGAAATAAAACTGTAACTGTTTTATTTTTTTTTCTCTTTGTAAAAGGGTAATTTCGTTATCCTTAATTTTTATTTCTTTCTCTTGAATATCATTCAAAAAATGAGTTTGCAAATCCGTTATTTGTTCCTTCTGCTTTTTGTTATGAATCGAATCTTTGTATTGAGAATGAATTTTAAAATAATGAAGAGCTTTAATGGGATGCCCTGTTTTTTCAAACACTTCACTTAATCCTTTTGCAACTGTTGACAGATAGTTCCATTGGTCTTTTTGTTTTGATAGTCGATAAACTTTTTTATATAATTTAAAAGCTTTATGGTAGTTTTTAAGTGCAACATATTCGTCCCCAATCAACAACATAACTTTCAATTTATCATCAAAATGGTTTTCTTTAGTATAAAGTGACAAACTTTTTTCGAGCGATCGAAAAGCCTCTTTATTATTACCTTGCATACGTTCGACAATACCAAGGTTTTCATAATTCACAGCTTTATTATAGATACTACCTATTTCTTTGTTTATTTTCAAACTTTTATTGTAATATTCAACTGCCTTTTCCGGCTGATTGTTTACACGATATATTTCTCCAATATTATTGTACGATTTAGCAATTCCATCGCTATTATCTACTTTTTTCCATAAGTTTAATGCCTTTGCAAAATAAATACTTGCTTCGTCAATGTTGTTTTGATTAAAAAAAATCCCACCGATCTGATTGTAAATCCTCGCTATTAAATTCGAGTTATCAAGTTTTACTGCAATTTCCAATGCTTTATTGTTGTAAAACAAAGCCCTTTCAAGGTTATAATTATCATGGAAATATAGCTGCCCAAGTTTTTCATAAACCTTGCATAACATCTCCGGTTTGCTAAGTCCCTTATAGATCTTTGCGCTTATAAGATAATAATTTATAGCAGGTTGAATATTGTTTTTCTTTTCAAACAGTTCACCCATCAACTTATTAACATTTGCATTTAGCTCAGGGTCGAGTCTATGATTTACTGTTTTTAAAGCCTCTTTATTGTATAAAATAGACCTTTCAACATTTTCAGGAAAGTAATTTAATGCTTTGTAAAAATATTGGCTGGCACGACTACTTGTGGTATCCGATAGTTTTAATGTATCTTGGTGAGATGAATATGATTTATGATAAAAAGTCAATAAAAGAAGGAAAAAAAGAAACCGATAGATTTTTTTAGACATATACGAAAAAACTTTATTGCTCTTTTTTATTCATACGGATCAGTTACAGCTATTACATAGTATTCTCCCGTTCGAGGATCTTTGTAAAATTTACTATAACCATTAATACTTTCTATATTTGCATCCACCGAACCTTTTATAAAAACCGTATTATTTACATCAACTTCACCAGTTACCCTCAAAGCACTGTCAACAGTAATTATTTGCGGTTTTATTTGTGGCAAAATACCGGCGTTTTGAAAAACCAGTGCCCAAACGCCCACTGCTAATATTAGTAAAATTACTTTTATAAAACGCGAACTTATTTCCATAATCCTATTAATTAATTTTTACTCCAAAAATACGCAAATATTATAAACAAAAAAACAGCGATATAATATTTTTGTAGGCTCAAAAATGGATCTGCAGTTTAAAACGTAAAATCTAATTCGGGACAACCTAAAAATACAATTAATTTAAATTGTCAGACAATTTGTTGATTAGTTTTGTTTTTAAGCGTCAAAACCGCATAACAAATTATAAAAATTATTAAATAATACCTATAGAACTATGTCGGTACTTTTGATTTTATCAAACCATTAAAACCTGATAATCCACTTATTTCAATATAAAGAAACAACAAATCGGGATTAAATCTAACAACAATAGTGATTGTTCTTTAAATAACATATTATTCTACAATAATTATACCTCATACGGTGTATACCTGAACATATTACTTGGAAGTTAAACGCTATATAGTTTATTTTCTCAATATAATTTTAAATGCTTTCAATCAGGTTTTTCCAGTGTTTCAACCCTCCATTCTTACCACAATGAAATAAGCACCTTACCATAAAGCAATATTTTCGTTCTTAAATAGGTCAAGCGTCGCGATTCACGTGGCAAGCCCTTATTTTATGTCATTCGTTTTTGTACATTTTATCCCGATTTTAGAGTATAACGAAACCGGTAAATGCCGATGACCATTCTACCAAATTGCATATATTCAATTTATTGTCAACCGTCAAAAGTAATAACAATTGACTCATTAACAGTTCGATGCAAATAGCACAAATTATTAATATCAATAAATATTTGACTACTGAATTTACACCCTCATTTAACCATTTTGCCAATGTAATAGTACAATATATTTCCATAATTGTCTTTGCAATTAAACAAGTTATGTAAAATAATACCTATGCAATTAAACACAAGCCACAATAAAACTTAATACACGATGTTTTATAGAAAAATTATAGAAGAGCTACATAATTGGGCACAACAAGCCAACCGGAACTCCCTTTTTTTAAGAGGTGCAAGGCAAGTTGGGAAAACGCTTATCGAATCAATAATAAAAATGATAGTTTTTCTGACAGACGACGAAAGTATCAGAGTCAATATTATCTCCGAAACAACAGGAATAACCTCTTTCGACTACCGAAAGGCATCTATATCTTTTAAAAAAATCAGGGATTATTCATTTCAGTGGGGCGACCAAAAACGCAGGATATTTTGTAACCAACGGATTTAATAAAAGTTTTACAAAAAAAATCAAGTTCAATAAATGAGTCCGATCTAAAAAGGTTACAATTTGGTTTCAGCCACTTTTACCCCTCAATCCCCTAAAGGGGAAGTGGCTGAAGATCAGTACATT
>QIKE01000016.1 GCA_003232915.1 Bacteroidota bacterium
AAAAAGATTATCTTTGTGGTGGACAACAATCCGACGGTGATAAGTCAACGACGGAATTAACAACTCAGAACCCGGTGGGCTTTTCAGCCCTCCGGGCTGAGGACAACAATCCTTCTGGCTCTAATATCACTCATGAATTAGCAACTCAAATAATGAAAATAAGTAAGTGAAAACGGTCAACCATATTTAGGCATTGACAACTCAAACTGTTTGGAAAGTTCTGCCAAAGTCTTCCGCTCTTGTATGGCAGAAAGTGCTAATTGTGCCTTAAAGACTGCTGTGAATTTTCTTCTTTTTGCTTTCATAGTTTCACTGATAAAATTAAACATTTTTTTAACTTAACCAGTGGTCGGAGTATTATACACTAAAAATAATCTTTTAGGGTAAATTCAAATATAATATTGCCGATAATTTAGAATCATTATATTTCAAAATTAATCCATTAGAGCAAATAATACACTATTTTTGTACTGTATTTAAAGCTCCGAGAGTATTTTTCTAAAGCATTAGCCATGAAAAGTTCTCCGATGGGTATAAATAGAAATGTTTGTACCTCCCGAATCTTGTAAAATACAAGATGAATTGGAAAGGAGATAGCCATAATAAAACAATAGTAATAAAACATTGGTTTTGTGGCCCCTTTCCATGTGTTTGGAAAGGGGTTTTTGTTTTTAAAGTTTTTGAAATGGATTACATTTTTATCATTGCCATCTTTATTCTTGCTGCGCTATATGCTTCGGTAGGCCATGGTGGGGCAAGCGGTTATTTGGCATTAATGGCACTCTTCGGCTTTGAACAATACACGATGAAATCGTCGGCTTTAACCCTTAATTTATTTGTTGCAGGCGTATCCTTTTACTCTTTTTTCAGAAAAGGCTACTTCAAATTCAATGTTCTGTTACCGTTTATTCTTGGTTCTATCCCTATGGCCTTTCTCGGAGCAAGAATGCACATTAACTCCCATGCCTATAAAATTATTCTAGGCTTATTTTTGCTGATTGCTATTAGTAGAATGATTATTAGTCCAAAAGGGAAATACAAAACCTCAAAAACACCACCTTTTTACCTTTCTGTGGGCATAGGTACGGTAGTGGGCTTTTTTTCGGGTATGATTGGTATTGGCGGTGGAATAATTTTAAGTCCTATACTATTGCTAATGCATTGGGCAAACGTTAAAGAAACAGCCGGTATTTCAGCAATGTTTATCCTTTTAAATTCTATGGCAGGACTCACAGGCCTTTATTTCAACGAAAATTTTCATCCGGTTCCCCAAATTCTACTATGGGCCTTTGTAGGATTAATAGGTGGTTTTACGGGTTCATACATCAGTAGTAAAAAATTAAGTCAATATAAAGTAAAACTTTTATTGGCAGGCGTTTTATTGGTTGCCAGCATTAAATTATTCGGTTTTTAAAACAATTTGTAAAATGATATCTTACGAAGAAGCACTCGTGTACATTACGGAAAACGTTCATGAACTCGGAACAGAATCAATTGATTTTAAACATTCCGTACATCGGGTTTTGTCCGAAGAAATCTTTTCGGATATAGACATGCCTCCTTTTAATAAGTCGGTCATGGATGGATATGCTTGTCGCCGCAAAGACCTTAAAAACGTGTTAGATGTTGTGGAAGTAATCCCTGCCGGTGTGTGGCCAAAAAAAATAATCGGGAAAAATCAGTGTGCAAAAATTATGACCGGTGCCCCACTTCCTAAAGGTGCCGATACTGTTGTTATGGTGGAATATACAAAAAAAGTAACGGAAAATCAAGTTTTTTTCACCAAAGAATGCACTAAGTCTAATATTAGTTTAACCGGTGAAGATATTAAAACCGGTGAAGTTGTATTAAAAAAAGGCACCTTAATTAAAGAAAAGCACATTCCTATATTAGCTTCTGTGGGGGCTGTTAGCATCAAAGTTTATAAACAACCGCATATAGCTATAATTTCTACGGGGAATGAACTTGTAGAGCCTGATGTAAAACCGGTACTTTCGCAAATTAGAAACAGCAATGCATACCAAATGGTGGCGCAAACTCAAGCTATGAATCTTACGGTTAGTTATTTCGGCATTGCAAAAGACACCATAGATAGTATGCTGACTATGCTCAACAAAGCCTTTGAAACTGCCGAAGTTGTTATTATGTCGGGAGCTGTTTCTATGGGCGATTACGATTTTGTTCCGCTTGTATTAAAAAAAGCGGGCATCTCTATTCATTTTCATGGTATAGCTATCAAACCGGGTAAAAGAACCATTTTCGGAACTAAAAAAAATAAATGGTTTGTCGGTATCCCCGGAAATCCGGTTTCAGCTTTTGTTCAGTTCGATGTGTTTATAAAACCTTTAATAAGTGGTATTATGGGTTGCCATTATTATCCTAAAATGTATAAATTACCTCTCGAAGAAGATTTTAAACGGAAAAATGCATTACGGAAAGCCTTTGAACCGGTGAAAATTACAGTCAACGGCACTGTAGTACCTGTTGAGTATCACGGTTCTGCTCATATCAATGCTTTATCTTGTGCCGATGGATTGATGATAGTGGAACAAGGGATTACCAAACTAAAAAAAGGAGATTTTGTAGATGTACGACCGATATAATAGGAAACTGAATTACTTGCGCATTTCGGTTACCGACCGTTGCAATCTCCGATGCGTTTATTGCATGCCTGAATCGGGTATTAAACTTATGCGACACGAAGATATTCTTTCTTTTGAAGAAATTGTGGCAATTGTTACAGAAGGAGCTAATAAAAACATATCTAAAGTTCGACTAACAGGCGGCGAACCATTGGTAAGGAAAGGACTTGTTAATTTGGTAAGAATGATAGCCACTATTAAAGGAATAACCGATTTATCGCTGTCAACCAACGGAATTCTTCTACCTCAATATGCAAATGCCCTAAAGGCGGCAGGCCTTAATAGGGTAAACATCAGCTTAGATACATTGTCGGCTGTACGATACAAAAAAATTACTCGTGTCGGAGATATTAGGCAGGTTTTCGATGGCATACTTGCTGCAAAAAAGGCGAAATTGAACCCCATTAAAATAAATTGTGTGGTTTTCAAAAGTAGCAAAGAACCTGATGCGCAAGAAGTAAATGCCTTTTGTAAAAAAAATGATTTACAAATACGCTTCATTCACCAAATGAATTTGCAAACCGGTGAATTTTCTGTTGTTGAAGGCGGCGAAGGTGGCGATTGTAAAAACTGCAACAGGCTGAGGCTAACAGCCAACGGAAATATTAAACCCTGCCTGTTCAACGAAATGACATTTAATGTAAAAAAAACCGGCGTTGACCGAGCATTTTACCTTGCGGTAATGAATAAACCCAAGAAAGGAACAAAAAATAAATCCGGAAAATTTTTTAGTATCGGAGGATAACACTTTCTAAAAACGAAAATCTGTAAAATACCTCAGGAAAAATCGAACATATTATAAAGAATGTATAATAAAGTAATTATACCAAATTATGAAACTTACACATATCGACGAACAGGGAAAAGCCAACATGGTAGATGTGGCTTACAAACCGAAACAAGTCCGTACTGCACTTGCCGAAGGCTTTATTAACTTACAAGCCGAAACAATTATCTTAATTCGTGAAAATGAAATGAAAAAAGGAGATGTACTCACCGTTTCGGAAGTTGCCGGCATACAGGCAGCCAAAAAAACCAGTGAACTGATACCACTTTGCCATCCGATAATGCTTACCAAAGTGTCCGTTAAAACCACGCTACAAAAAGAGGGGGTTCATATAGAATGCATGGCCAAATGTATCGGGCAAACGGGTGTCGAAATGGAAGCCTTGACGGGGGTTCAGGTGGCTCTTCTTACGGTTTACGATATGTGTAAAGCTGTGGACAAAAAAATGTATATGGATAATATTCATCTGATAGAAAAAATAAAAAAATAAAAACACATGAAAACATTCGAGGTAACTTCGGTCAATATCTCCGACAAAAAGGGAACTATAAAAGTCCCTGTTGACAAAATTCAATTAACTGAAATAGGTATTCCTGGAGATGCACATTCGGGCATGTGGCATCGTCAGGTAAGCATGCTTGGACTGGAGAGTATTGAAAAATTTTCTGAAAATGCCAAACGAAAAATTAAATACGGCGAATTTGCCGAAAATATTTCCACACGTGGTCTGAAATTGTTTAAAACCGCGCCTCTCGACAAATTCGTTTCTGGTGATATAGAACTTATGGTAACGCAAATTGGCAAAAAATGTCATGGAACCAATTGTGCCATCTTCCGTGAGGTAGGAAATTGTGTTATGCCAAAAGAAGGTATTTTTGTTAAAGTGTTGAAAGGTGGCGAACTTAAATCAGGTAGCTTTTTTGAATACCACCCTAAAATTTTAAAAATTAAGATTATTACTCTGAGCGACAGAGCAAGTCGAGGAATATATGAAGACAAGAGCGGGCCACTGATTGAAAAAATAACCCGGGAATTTCTTTTATCACATAACCGGCATTTTAAATTCAACAGACTAATCATCCCCGACGAATCATTATTACTGCAAGAATCGTTGAAGGAGGCGGTGGCAAAACATTTCGACATTATTTTCACAACAGGTGGGACTGGTATAGGCAAAAGAGATATCACCCCTGAAGTAGTGAAACCTATGCTTCAAAAAGAAATAACGGGTATAATGGAACTGATCAGAGTAAAATATGGCGCTAAAAAACCCAATGCCCTCATTAGTCGGGCAGTGGCAGGTACCATTGACAATACGCTGGTATTTACCCTGCCAGGAAGCCAAAAAGCCGTAAACGAATACCTTACGGAAATATTGCCCATACTGGAACATGCACTTTATATGATGAACGGATTGGAACTTCATTAACCCACATCACAAAACTTATCTCAAACCATTGAAAATTACCGGCAAAGGAAAAAGCCGTGCATATTTTTATTTTATTTAGTATCTGTAATAAAACGCTATACGCACTGAATGTCAACAATATAATGTTGATGACTTCTATTGAAAAGCGCGGCAAAAAATTTGTTTTTTTGTTAAAATGCTTATTTTTAACGTCATAAACAAATGAGATTCGCCTTAAAAAAGGCAAGTTCACAAAAGAAAAAAATATGCGCAAGAGATTCTATCAACAATTAAAAATGGGATTTAAACCCATAATGGAAACACCGGTTTTGCAAAAGAACCTTAATGATGCACCAGCGTTAGTAGCTGCCTTGCTCAAAACATTTAAACTCCTGAATATATCGGCTCGGCTATACGTGGAGCGCTAGGTTTTTTAGCACATAATTTTCAACTTACTTCTAAATTTCATTATTTGCATAATCTTTCAATTTATCAACTATACCTACATTACATATATGTTTTGTTATCTTCTAATCCTTTTCATTTATCTTTTTTGAATATCGAACACCGAACATTGATTAACCATTTTTGATCTTTCTATGTAGTTTCAATATTTTTTACGAAAATTGAAATCAGTTCAGTGTATTATATTTTTGTTTTAATTATTTTCTCCTCAGTTTTATATAATTTGTTTCGGTGAATAATTTTCAGGCAAACAAATGTTTCTCGTAATTCTTTTAAAATTAATTTCATTTTATGAAAGTCTTTTTTTGATTTTGCACTTTGTGCTTCTCAGTAATTCAATGAAACTGCTGTCCCGGAACGGGCAATTTGTCCGGATAAATTATTCACAACTTTTGAATTAAGCATTTCAGTTACAATTTCAATTATCAAAACTGAAAAATCAATCAATCATTCTTCTAAATTCTATTTATTCATCCTTGATCAACTTATAGATTCATTATTCGTTGATCGATATTCAATTTTTCATTCTTTTTTTTTTGACTTGAAGATAACAATTTGGCTATACGTATTCTATCTTGTCTAATTGCTGACAGCAAATTTATGTGTATAGTTCTCTCCCAAAATACTTTACGCTGTTAATTTATTCACCAATAAATGGTTATAAATTTTTTATAAATTTTGAGTTTTCGTATCATTTTTCTTTACTTTGGCAGTTGAATAGTTACAAAATTAAAAACAGACTTGTTTCACCGGCATGTCCAAAAAACTAAAACATATCCTCGCAGTTTCACTGTTGTTGGTTTTCATTACACCAACCACAGTGAAACTTTTGGACGATGCATTTCATCACCATATATTTTTCCATAGTAAGGTAAAAAACAGCGATGTATGGCATACGTTTCACCGCACATGTCCCATACCTGGTTTTACGATGTCCTTATGCACTATTCAAAAACAGATACATAAAAAAGAAAAGCGTACTTTTTATGCAAAAGTTTTTATAAACTTTATCTCCAAATTATTTTCTACCGAATTAAATTACTCCTTTTTATTACGTGCTCCTCCTTATTAGCCAGTCTCATATAGCAACCACAAAAGAAGTGGTTAACCGGATTGTCTAATATATTACGTAATGAAATGAAAATAAAACTTATCATTTTCTTTTCCGTGTTTTTTTTGTTAAAAGCAAACGCGCAAAACAGCATCACCGGACGCATAACAGATGCGGGTACTCACGAAGAACTTCCTGGCGTCAACATCATTATCAACGATCTTTCGTTGGGAACCGTGAGCAACAACAACGGCCAATACAAAATCAACAAAATCCCCGACGGGCAGTTCTTTGTTACCTTTTCTTTTGTAGGCTACGAAGACAAGACAAGAACAGTTGATTTCCAAGGACATAAAATCACTATCGACATCAAGTTGAATCCCCTGGTAATTCAGGGACAGGAAGTGGTGATTACAGGAAATTTTACAGGAACGCAACACGAAAATACCGTTAGAATAAGTTCTCTGGAAATGAAAGACATCACCCACGTTACACAACCTTCGTTTATGGCATCACTGGAATCTGTTCCCGGTGTCAGCATGATTACCAAAGGGCCAGGCGTTGGGACACCGGTCATCCGTGGACTTTCGCTGAGCAACGTGCTGGTACTAAACAAAGGTATCCCTATGGCCAATTTTCAGTTTTCAGAGGATCATCCCTATCTAATTGATGGACTGGGTATTGGCAGGGTGGAAATCATTAAAGGGCCAGCTTCGCTCATGTACGGATCGGGTGCCATAGGGGGTGTCATCAACCTCGTAGCTGAACCTGTAGCACGCGAAGGAAGCATCGAAGGGGTCGTTAGCATGAAGGCTTTCAGCAATACGATGGGAACACTTTCCAGCATAGAGTTAAAAGGAAACCAGAAAGGTTTTGTCTATGGCGCCGGTACCGAGATAAACAGTAACAAGGATTTTATTCCGGGTGGGGGCGCCACGGCTTTCAATACCCGATTTAACACACACAGTGTAAAGCTAAACGCCGGTATCATAAAAAAAATCGGCAGTTTCCGTCTCTTTTACGACTTCAACCGCTCCAAACTCGGCATGGCCGTCCCTCCAGCACTGGAACTTGTTACAGTAAGAGGCCGCAAAAACGAAGTTTGGTATCAGGATCTGGCTGATCAACTACTTATCTCAAAAAATAAAATTTTTCTGGGCAATCTCAAACTTCAGGCCGACTTCTCCTACCAAAACAACAACCGCAGACTGCAAGGTTCCCAACTTACATCGGTCAGAGAGCTGGTAAATATGAGGTTAAAGACGTTTACCTATCTTCTTAAAAGTGTTTATCATTTCAGTGAAAGCACAAAAGCTTTTCTCGGTTTGCAGGGTATGTCGCAAACCAACCGCAACGGCGAAGCACCCCAGCATATTATTCCCGATGCCAATTTAAATGATGTTTCCGTTTTTAGCATGGTACGACACAGTTTTGGCAGCTTAGCCATTCTTGAGGCGGGTATCCGGTATGATTACAGAATGATTATTGTTCCGAAACATTTTGCCGGAATCAACAATGGAACTCTTATGCCAAGGCTGGTTAGAAAATTTGTCAATGTAAGTGCTTCGATAGGTTCAACTATTCATTTTAATGAAAATATGCTGTTACGCTTTAATCTCGCCTCCGCTTTTCGCAGTCCTAACATTGCCGAGTTGACACAAAACGGAATGCATGGAAACCGCTACGATATTGGGAACACTAATTTGAAAAATCAGCAGAATGTTGAAGCTGACCTAGGATTTCACATTCACACCACCTATACCACTTTCGAGATTTCCACCTTTTATAATTATATTGAAAACTATATCTTCCTCTCTCACACTGCCGACACCATTTCTAATGGAACTAAGATCTACCGTTACAAACAAACTCCTTCGCACCTGCTGGGCGGAGAGATTAGCATACACGTCCATCCGGCCTCTATCGACTGGCTACATTTGAAAGCAAACTACGCATACATTTATGCCAAGAAAAATTCGGGTGGCTATCTTCCACTGATTCCTGCCAACAAGCTCCATTTTGAAATTATGCTCCGAAAGAACATATGGAAAATGTTTCGCACATCTTTCATTAAAGTAGCCTGCGACTACGTCCTTGCTCAGAATCACGCTGCTGAGTTTGAGACCACTACGCCTGGTTATTTCCTGTTCAACGCCGGCATCGGAACAGATTTAAAGGTGAAAAACCGGATTTTCAGTTTCAGCCTCATGGCTACCAATCTGATAGACAAGCAGTATATGGATCATCTCTCCACTTTAAAAGATGTGAATATCTACAACATGGGACGAAATATTTCATTAAACATTCGCATACCTTTTGGGATTAAAAAATAAGTCTACAAAAGTATTTTCGTGGACAAATGAGGGCATTGGCGATTCGATGATCAGGCAATAGACAAATAATTTTTAATTTGTTGTTATTTTCATCTCCCGGTCATTTTGTTAGCCCGTTCACCATTATTTCATTCAAGTATTCCAAAGCCAACCTTCTATGAAGTAGGATTATTTACTTTTGATGAACACTACAGAGAAATGTAAGTGGTGGTAATACAAATATACGGTTCTTAGTGAAAGTTGTTAGCAACTCCTGTGGATTGGCCAAATGTGTAAAATACAAAGTTATTAAGCTAATGAAATTTACACTATTTACATATAAAAAGCGGAAGGTATGGACTTGGTTTAATGTCTATGCCAATCCCGGTAAAAACATTAACAGTTCAATTAACAATCTTTAAGAAATTTAACCGACACAAATAGACACTATTATAACTGTTCTTCCCCCCATTTATCAAAAAACAGTTAATCTGTAGATCATACCTTTTAGTTGTCGGAGTGGCAGGACTCGAACCTGCGACCACTTGCACCCCATGCAAGCATGCTAGCCAACTGCACCACACCCCGATAATTTTTAAGAACATTACGTATAAAAGCGTTGCAAAATTAATAATTTTTGAGCGAGATCAATTTTTTTGAAAAATTTTACCTCTTATTTTTTTTTGCAGAAGCCTCCATAATTCGTATGGCATTTATTTTCTGACAAGGTTTGAAAATTTTTTCTCCTGCCACACTAAACTTTTGGAACTTCTTTTTATAAGTAGGATTTTGAAAATATCTGGCAGACATTCGATTGAAAAACATTTTTTGCTTTCGAGATGCTTTTACCCACTGTTGCCTGAAAAAACCATTTGTCGAATCGTTTTTCTTTTCGTTAGCAAACAATTCGGTTTCGCATTTTAAGTATGTCAAAACATAGGCATCGGCCTGAATTTTTTCATTAGAATACACTGTAATGGGAACCTTTTGCCCGTTAATCATCACTGCTTTTTGAGGTGCGGTGCACGAACTCACCAACAATATCGTTGTCAGTAACAATCCTCCTACAATCGTTGTTATTTTTTTCATCTTGGCTATTTTTTTTCGACGCAGCGAAAGTACAAAAAACCGACAGTTTGTCATTCAGTTTGGCATTAAATATTTTATTAAATCGTTTATTTTTGTATTTTTAACAAATGGCATTTTAATTGTCTAAGGAAATTGAATTTAAGAAAATAATATGGAAAATACAAAATGTTTGATTATAGGTTCGGGTCCCTCTGGCTACACGGCTGCTATTTATGCATCACGTTCCGACTTAAAACCCATTATTTATCAAGGCATGGAACCGGGAGGACAGCTTACCACTACCACCGAAGTAGATAATTTCCCCGGCTATCCCGAAGGTATTGACGGTGCGAAAATGATGGAAGATTTCCAAAAACAAGCTGAAAGATTTGGTGCCGACGTTCGTTGGGGAATGGTAAACGACATAGACGTTAGCAAAAGACCTTTTAAAGTAACCGTTGACGATGGTACCGTTTTGACGGCCGAAACCATCATCATTGCCACCGGTGCAACAGCAAAGTATCTTGGTCTCGAATCGGAAGAAAAGTTCAAAGGTGGTGGGGTTTCGGCTTGTGCTACTTGCGACGGCTTTTTTTACAAAGGTAAAGATGTGGCAGTGGTTGGTGGTGGCGACACTGCCGCCGAAGAGGCTACATATTTGGCTAATATGTGCCGAAAAGTTTATTTAATTCACCGCCGCGACAAGCTCCGTGCATCTAAAGCCATGCAAAATAAGGTTTTGAAAACAGCCAACATTGAGATTTTATGGAATCACGAAGTAAAAGAAATTACAGGAACCGTTCAAGGTTTTATCAAAGCCCTTGACGGCGTGATTTTGTATAACAACGACACCGGTAAAGAAAAAAGAATCGACATCGAAGGCTTTTTTGTAGCCATCGGGCACAAACCCAATACGGATATTTTCAAAGGAAAACTTGATATGGACGAAACGGGCTATTTAATTACCAAACCTGATTCGACAGCCACAAGCATTTCCGGTATTTTTGCAGCCGGCGATGTACAAGATAAACATTACCGTCAAGCAATTACTGCTGCCGGTACCGGTGCTATGGCTGCTATCGAAGCCGAAAGATTTTTAGGTTAAGAGTTGAAGGGGACTGTCTAATAAAACAGCGGATAGGTAAAGCCTTGTGTTTCTGCCTTTTCTTTTTTCTATTTTTGCAAATAAAAAAATGGCGTTTGGCAAAAGAGAACAACGTATTATTACCGTTTCGAAAGTAGCGGTTCTCGGTAATGTCCTGTTGTCGGTTTTGAAAATTGTATTTGGAATTATTGCCGGTAGTCTCGCCGTTGTTGCTGACGGAATCGACTCGGCTTCCGATGTGCTAACTTCACTCATTACACTATTTGCCGCACACATTATCAGCAGACCGCCCAATTTAAAATATCCCTACGGCTATAGCAGAGCCGATACTCTATCTGCAAAAATCCTGGCTTTTATCATCTTTTTTGCCGGTGCACAACTTGCTATTTTCTCAATGAGCAAATTATTGCATCCCGAACCGAGAGAAATTCCAAAAACCATTTCTCTTGTTGTTGTTGTTATTTCTATCGTTACCAAGCAACTGTTGGCTTTATATTTGAAAAAAACAGGAAAAGAAGAAAAAAGTAATATGCTGATAGCTAATGCAAAAAATATGCAAAGCGATGTGGTTATTTCAGCATCGGTTTTAGTAGGACTAATTTTCACATTTATATTGAAAATACCTATTCTTGATGTTGTTACAGCACTTTTTGTAAGCCTTTGGATAATGGTTGTGGCTATAAAAATATTTTTTGAAACCACTCGCGAATTAATGGATGGAGTTGACGACCCTGAAATTTATGATAAAATTATAAATGCTTGCCGCAAGGTTGACGACGTATCAAATCCACATCGTATTCGTGTACGCAAAATGGCTCATCTTTATCTTATTGCTCTTGATATTGAAGTGCCAGGAAACATCACTCTTGACGAAGCACATACAAAAAGTAGAGTGGTTGAACACAAAATAAAAAAGCAAATCCCTAATGTCTACGATATTATCATACACGTAGAACCTATCGAAAACGATGAACCCGATGAAGTTTTCGGCATCTCTGAAAAGGAATTGCTTTGAAATTGTTAACTTTGCCGGCTAAAAAATAAAAAAGTGTATAAACAATTTTCACAGATCACGGCTTTAATAGTTTTGTTGGCGCTTTTACAGGTTACATCAAGCTGTCAACGCAAAGAGAATCTTTCGGTAGGCAAGAAGATTAGTTGTAGTGCAGAACATTTAAACAAAAGCGGGAAACAACTGATAACTTCCAATTCGCATTATTTACTTGATGGAGGTAAACAACGAACAATGCGTGAAGCTCATACTGGAAAATATTCGGTAGCTACCTTTCCACGGCATTCTTTTGCATTTGGTTTTTCTACGCACGCCGGCCCCGATTACTATTATAAAATCAGCGTTTGGCGAAAGAGCAAATCGGAAAACGGCATACTAGTCGCTACAACTCAAGATAGTAAGCGTTTTTACCAAGCGGAAAATAAACCTGCTGATAAAGGTGCTAACGGCTGGGAAAAAATTGAAATGGAAGTTTTTACTCCCCCTTTTTTCGATGACACCAAAGATCGCCTTATGGTTTATGTGTGGAACAAAAGTAAAGACACTGTTTATTTCGACGATTTTTCTATAGAGCGATTTGCGAAAAAAATTTATCCTTCCTACAAAGAAGCTCCTCTTTCTATTGTATTTGATACTTCGGAATACCTCAAGTTGAAAAAAAAACGCAAAATAGCCTTTGAAAACGGAATTTTACAGAGCACCGAAAACGACTGGGTGAAAGGTATTGTTTTTGGCGATGGCAAAATGATGAAAGCCAAGTTGCGGCTCAAAGGCGATTGGCTCGACCACCTTTATGGCGATAAATGGTCGTTGCGTATCAAGCTAAAGAAAAAACACGCTTGGCGACGCCTGCGGGTGTTCTCCATTCAAACCCCTGCTGCCCGCGACTACTTGATGGAATGGGCTTCACACCGGTTTTACGAAAGCCGTGATATACTCACAACCCGCTATGGTTTTGTTCCCGTTTTGTTTAATAACCAATCACGTGGTATCTATGCTTATGAAGAACATTTTGTGAAACAACTTGTCGAATCAAGAAAACGACGAGAAGGCCCTATCGTGAAATTTTCGGAAGATGCCTTTTGGCAAATGCAAAAAATAGATATTAAACTTCGGAAATGGATAAAAATACCTTTTTTCGAATCGTCGGTAATAGAACCTTTTAGCCAATCAAAAACCATCAAAAGTCCCACTTTGTATAAGGAATTTCTTGATGCACAAAAACTTATGTATCAATACAAAAATCATCTGTCAAAACCTGCCGACATTTTTGATATCAACAAATTGGCAAAATATTATGCTATGCTCGACCTCACGCTTGCACGCCATGGAATGTCATGGCACAACCAAAGGTTTTATTACAATCCGATTTTGTGTAAACTCGAACCCATTGCCTTCGACGGCTATACCGACCATAACGCCGTAAATACCGGTATTAATAGTAATTTTATGTACAAGGCCTACCACAATAAGAATATTGTTATTGAGGAGAAAATGAATTACGAATTGTTTACAGACCCCGAGTTTGTGAAAAAATACCTCTATTTTCTCGGACAGTTTAGTAAAAAATCCTTTATTGATTCGGTAAGTCTTGCCATTGCACCCGAAGCCCACCTATACGATTCGCTAATTAAAAGAGAATTTCCGGATATGCTTTACGATTTTGACTTTTTCAAGAAAAGTGCTAACAAAATAAGAGCTTATCTACCTGTGTTAAAGCAATTTGCCAAAAATAAACTAAACGATACAGCTTTCCGGTTCAAAGTTAAGCCATATATCTACAACGATACTCTTGTACTTGAAAACACACCCGAATATTTGGTTAATGCTTACCTTGAAAGCCGTTCGGGTACGGACAGCCGTATTTTTGTTGAAAATTATTTTCAGCAGAAAATCACTGTGCTCGGTACAGGTCGCAAAAAGAAAAACATTAACTACCACTTTAATTTGGGCAAAACTTTGAAACATTTCCTTTCAGGTAAACCCGACACGCTGACAGTTACTTCCGATACCAATGCGCAATACCTGTTTTTTTTAGTTGAATCGACTACCTATGTAGTGAAAATTCATCCTTGGCCCAAACTTTCGGGCATAACTACACAGCAACAATTATTGCAAAATGCACGTCTCGACCTGCCCGTTATCAAAAAAGTCGAAGGTAAAAATATTTATTTCAAAACCGGCAAACATCGTGTCGATTATCCCATAGTTATCCCCAGAGGTTACACCGTTTATTTCAAAAAAGGGACCATACTCAACTTTGTGAAAAAAGCTATGTTTATTTCGTACTCACCCGTGATAATCAGAGGTAGTAAGCACAAACCGGTGGTTTTTACTTCATCGGACTTTTCAGCCAACGGTTTCACTGTTTTACAACCAAAAGGAAAGTCAGTATTGCATTATGTCCGGTTCGAAAATTTTAATACTCTCAATTACAAAGACTGGATAATTACAGGAGCCGTAACTTTTTACGAAAGTACACTCGACATCAATAATTTAACTATTTATCGCAACCAATGCGAAGATGCTCTGAACTTAATTCGTTGCAATTTTTTGATGGACAGTAGTCGATTCGACAACACCCATAGCGATGCTTTCGACTCCGATTTTAGCAACGGCCTCGTCGAAAACAGCACCTTTACTTATATCGGTAACGACGCCCTCGACTTTTCGGGAAGCCATATAGACATTAAAAACTGCTATATTTCGCAGGTGGCAGATAAAGGCGTTAGCGGTGGCGAAAATTCTCACATAACAATCGAAAACACTACCATCGAAAAAGCCAATATCGGTATCGCCTCTAAAGATTTGTCTTCGGTGAAAGCTCAAAATAGCCTTATTAAGGATTGTAATTATGGTGTAGTGTTGTTGCAAAAAAAGCCCGAATTTGGTCCCGCAACTATGCAAATAATTAATGTACGTTTCGTTAATCCTAAAACAAAACTGTTGATCGAAAAAGGTTCGAGCGTAATGTTCAATGGTAAACTCCTCCAAGGCAGTAAAACAAATGTTGCCAAAATATTTTATTAATCTATGAGTCCGATCTAAAAAGGTTACAATTTGGTTTCAGCCACTTTTACCCCTCAATCCCCTAAAGGGGAAGTGGCTGAAGATCAGTACATTTTACCCTAGTTAACCTTTTTAGACTGGGCTCATCTATTCGTACCGGATAGTTAAGCAAAAGAATATGGCTGTCCGATAATTTTTGAATTTATCGTATCGGCAAAGTGCAGGTAACTAGTACCCGTAAGAAAACTTGATTTTTTATAGTGTCTAATTATAAAGCATCAAATTCAGGGGTTTACGAAGGTTTGAGTACTGTGAGTTTGCTTTTAAAGTAAATGCTTAGTATTTAATGCGAACATAACCAATAAATTGGCGTTTTATGGCAAGTCGAAAATAATAACTTACGTTAGATCAGAAGTTACGAATTCAAACCTATTATTTATGTGAGGACGTAACTATCTCAGGGAGTTTTTTAGCTTATGGCTGGCAACCTGTCAAAAAAATATCTCAGCTTTCTGGCATTTAACAAAGTATTATTTAGCCTTTATTTGCATAAATATTGAAAAACTCTTGAAAAAATATTTACCTTTGTGCGTTTTTTATCAAATATAGATTATTATGAACGACAGGTGGAGTTTGTTTCAGAAGTTTTTAATTACTCAAAATCAAAACATTTCGGTTACCGATTTTCTTATCAATTCAATTATTATCATTGTTTTGTCGATAATACTTGAAGTTACTTATATTAAATGTGCCCGTAGTATTTCCAACAGGCGACAGTTTGCAGGTGTTTTTCTGCTGATAGCTTTTACTACCATGCTTATTATCACGATAGTAAAGTCGTCGTTAGCACTTTCTCTCGGCTTGGTTGGAGCTTTGTCTATTGTTAGGTTTCGTGCAGCCATTAAAGAACCTGAGGAGTTGGCTTATTTGTTTTTTGCCATTTCAGTTGGCTTAGGTCTCGGAGCTAACCAAACTCTTATTGTTGCAGAAGCTTTTGGTATCGGTATGGTTATTATCTGGGGACGTCATTTACTTAAACACAAAAGCAACTACCAAAACCTTTATCTGAATGTTAGCACTGCCTCAGATATAGCAGAGCTTAAAGATGTTGTTTCTGTTGTACAAGAAGTCTTCGGTAAATATACCCTTAAACGTTTTGATGAAAATGGCAGACAAATGGAAGCCTCTTTTGTTGTTGATTCACCGAATGCCGGAAAACTGCAGAAATTTAAAGAGGAAATCGGAAAACTTGGAAACGAAGTACGTATTTCGTTTGTGGAGAGCAAGTCGTTTTAAGAAATCTAATTTGTAAATAGAATGTTTTTTCCACCTTTCGATACCGAAAACAGTCGCTACGAACGAAAATTTGTGATTACCGATATGTTCTATCCGCAAATAGAACAAGAAATTCGTATGCATCCTGCCGCTTTTTTCACCATATTTTATCCCCGATATATCAACAATATTTATTTTGATAGTAGAGAACTTGATTTTTTTTACGATAACGTTTCGGGGCGTGGAAGCCGTAAAAAAGTACGCATACGCTGGTATAGCAATTTGTTTGGAGACGTTGCAAAACCCGTATTGGAATTTAAAATAAGAGAAGGTTATCTCGGCAACAAACGCTCATTTCCTTTAAAACCCTTTCGCTTAGACCAAACTATTACTAACGAAAAACTGCAACAAGTTTTTCAGCAGTCGGACTTACCCGGGTGGGCACTAGGAGTAATGCAACATTTGCAACCTTCGTTCGTAAACAGATATCTGCGTAAATATTTCTTGAGTTTCGACGGGCTTTTTCGCCTGACGTTCGATACCGATCTCAACTATTACGGCATTTCAACAAGCAATAATAGCTTTATGGAACATTACTCTTCCGACGATGTGATTGTTGAATTAAAATACGATTTTTCTGTTAGCCACTTAGCTCCCGATGTTTCTTCCCAACTTTCATTTCGATTGACCAAAAGCTCTAAATATGTCAATGGTATTGAGCGACTTCACCCGATGCTGGTTTAAGCAGTATTTTCAATATTATCGTCAGTTTATATTCCTTTTTTTAACATTAAATGGTGTAAAACAGTGCATTTTGCATTCGAGAAAAGAACGCTAGCTGTCTTATTTTATCTGTATAATATGAACGTTTTCAGTCAGGTGTTTCAAGTGCTACAATATTCTATTTTTGTCACAATAACATAGCTTTATCGTCGCTTTTCACGTAGCAAGTCCTCCTTTTGTATCAGTCGTTTTTAAGATGATGATAGATAACAATACTCCATTAAATTAATAAATGTTTTCATCAATGGTTATTACTGCTATTTTCAAATTAAAAAATTTCTAATTTTATGGTATTACCGGAAATAATGCGTTGTACATAATCATTTTTTTCAAAATAGTATAATTATTATTTTCCATTAACTTTTTTTGAAAAAATATTATTGTACCGAAAATATATTGGTTACCGGTGGTAAAGAAAGGATGTAAGTGTTGCTATTTCACTGTAGAAAGATAAATAGATTGCAGGTTGCCAATGATCCAAGTGAATATTTAGGCTTATTTTAGGCTAAATAAAATTGATTGTTTTTGCATAATTAATATACTTGTTTAATCGAATTCGGCATCCCACTCCTTAAAAAATTGTTCTAAAAACTCTTCCATATAACGATGGCGTTGTTGGGCGAGTTGGCGGCCGGTTTCGGTATTCATCATATCTTTTAGCAATAGCAATTTTTCGTAAAAATGGTTGATGGAGGGTGCCGTACTATTTTTATAATCTTCTTTGCTTTGGTCAATTTGGGGAGGGACGGCAGGGTTGTGCAAAGGACGATTTTTATACCCTCCGTAGTTGAAAGCTCGAGCAATGCCAATGGCTCCGATAGCATCAATACGGTCGGCATCTTGTACAATAGAAAGTTCGGGGGTAAGATGACCTTGCACTTCATATCGGTTTTTGAACGAAACGTACCGGATGATGTGTTCTACTTTAGCTATCAATGCGTGTGGTAATCTAAGGCTGTGTAAAAAATCTCTTACTATTACCGAGCCTTTACTCTCGTCGCCATTGTAGAATTTAGCGTCAGCAATGTCGTGCAACAGTGCACCGAGCGTAACAACAAAAATATCGGCTTTTTCTTTTTGCGCTATATATTCAGCTGTTTTCCGTACACGGTAAACATGCCAATAGTCGTGGCCACCTTCGTTGCTTCCCATTTGCCGTTTAACAAAAACTACGGTTTTGTCGATAATTTGTTGTTGATATGCAGTCATATTTTTTTGACAAATATTTTTTTTTACACTCTTTAGGTGTCGAAATTACTATTTTTGCTTGAAACGAAAACAAATGATACGATTAAGTGTAAACATCAATAAAATTGCTACTTTACGTAATGCCCGCGGCGGTAATATTCCAGATGTACAGAAAGCAGCTGTTGATTGCGAGCGTTTTGGTGCACAATCTGTTACCGTTCATCCTCGTCCCGACGAAAGGCATATTCGTTATAAGGATGTGGAGTTGTTACGTCCGTTGATAAGCACCGAGTTCAACATTGAAGGGAATCCTATTCCTAAGTTTATTGAACTTGTTGTAAAGTACAAACCCGATCAAGTAACTCTTGTTCCCGACAATCCTGCCCAGCTAACTTCAAACCATGGCTGGGATGTGGTGAAACATCGTAGATTTCTTTCCGATGTTATTTCACAGTTTAAAAAAGCCGGGATCCGTACTTCTATTTTCATCGATCCTGTACCCAAAGCAGTCGAAAATGCTTACTTCACCGGTACCGATCGTGTGGAGCTTTACACTGAAAGTTATGCTACCGATTATGCGAAAAACCGCGAACAAGCAATAAGACCCTTTATTAAGGCCGCAACAATTGCCCACAACGCCGGACTTGGGGTCAATGCCGGACACGATCTCAATCTTGACAACTTAAAATATTTCGCCAAAAATGTCCCGTTTCTCGACGAAGTGTCCATAGGGCATGCTTTGATTTGCGATGCATTGTACCTAGGTTTGGAAAATACCATTCAACTTTATTTGAGAGCTTTGCGGCAAGAATAGCATCAGGTTGAACAGCAGACAAGGAATGAAAATTTTACAGTGAATATAGAGTAGGAATGATTTTTGTTTGTCAGCTTACAGAAGAGTGATAAAATATGAACAAATTCAACGAAATTATCAATTCCGGTAAACCAGTGGTAATTGACTTTTCGGCCGAATGGTGCCAGCCTTGCCGGACGATGCCACCTATTTTACGGCAAGTAAAACATCGCTTGGGTGATAAAATCAGAATTTTAACAGTAAACGTGGACAAAAATGCCACTATTGTTCAAAAGTGGTCGATACAAAACGTACCAACATTGATGATATTTAAAAATGGGGAATTGAAGTTCCGGCAGGCCGGTGTTCTTCCTGCATCGCAATTAATTAAAATAATTCAACAACATTTATAATGGAAGAAAAAACCAAGCAAACCATTGTTTTCAGTCCTATCGGTATTATTCGCACTCCTTTCGGGGGGAACGAGAAACTTCCGCGGCAGGGACGCTTCGGCGAAAATAATGATGGCCGTGTGGAAATTTTTCCCGAGTTTGCCGAAGGATTGAAAGACATTGAGGGTTTCAGCCATATTTATCTACTGTTTTATTTTCATCTTTCCGAAGGCTACAAACTGATACAGCGAACACCACTTAACCATAATCTTCGTGGGGTTTTTGCCATACGTAGCCCACACAGACCTAACGGTATAGGCCAAACCATTGTTAAACTCATCAGAAGGGAAGAGAATATTTTGTTCATTAGCGGTGTAGATATGATTGACCGTACACCCTTACTTGATGTAAAACCCTATATATCGGATATTGATAGTTATGCAGATGCTACCAAAGGGTGGTTGACGCACCGCAAATAATGGGTATATAAGTATGGGTTATACCCGACCCGATATAACAGATAGGCATCAGAATCAAAGAAATAGCAGCTATTCCAACGATTGAACTATGTATTTTAAATATTGCGAGTTTAACATTAGAAGTGTACCTTCGTAATATATATTTCGGATGGGATGAATAATGAGGACAGAATACAAAACAATAGTGTTTATATAATTTGTCAATTGTTTATACACCAATTACTGTCGCTAAAAAGAAACAATGCTATTAAATATTTTTATTTTCCCGACTTATAAAAATATTTTTTGGTTAATGATTGTTAACGATTAATTCGGTTAGATTTTTTTTTAATACATTTGTCGTATCAATGGCAAACAACGACAAGAATACTGCAAACGCGCTTGACCCAATGCTTTGGGTTGATCTTTATGGTGATTTTTTATTTAATTATGCTTGGATACGGGTAGGCTCGAAGGAAATGGCCGAAGACTTAGTGCAAGATACTTTTGTTGCCGCATGGCAAGCAAAAGATTCTTTCAGAGGTGATAGTACGGAGCTTACGTGGCTTACTTCTATCTTGAAACGAAAAGTTATTGACCATTACCGGAAAAAGAGTACCCATAAAGAAATTTCTGCTTCCCAATTTACTCAACCTTTTCAGGATGAAGACGGTATGCAAGAACATTGGATTATGGAACGTGCTCCGAAAGATTGGGGAAAAGAATTTCAATATCCTTTGCGGGAAGAAGAATTTCAAAATATGATTGAGCTTTGCTTGTCTAAGTTGCCCGAAAAGTGGCGTTCGGTATTTGTGTTAAAAGTAATGGAAGAAATTGATTCGGACGAAGTTTGTAAGGAATTGGGTTGCTCTGCGTCGAATCTATGGGTTATTTTACACCGTACCCGAATAAAACTCCGTGAGTGTATTGAGAATAAATGGATTAAATGAGCAAAATAAGGCAAATATGGATAAAGGGTATGAACAAAGTTATGCTAAGTTGCGACACGGCAGCTTTTTTGATTACCAAAAACGAGTTCATAAAATTGTCGAGTACCGAAAAAATAAAACTGAAATTGCATCTTGCAAGTTGTAAATTTTGCCACCGTTTTAAAAAACAATCGAAACTCATCTCACTGCAAATTCATAAAATGAATGAAAACTTGAACAGGAATCATCTGACCTTTATGCTTTCCGAAGAACAAAAACGACAGATGAAAGCCACCATTCAAGCCCGAATACTTTCTGAAAAAAAAATAAGCCGGAATGAAAATATCTTTCGAAAATAAATGCTATTTTTTTTGAAGGTGAAAAAATCAAGTTTTTGTAAGGAATATAAAAGTGGTGCGACTAAACAAACGAAAAAAGAAAATTTAATTATTATTATTAATAAAATTCAATTATCATGACAAACAAAAAACGAAACACTTTATTAATGGGAATGATGGTCGTTGTAGCCTTTGCAGTATTTGCTTTTACAACGCCAAATACAGCCACTAACGTTAAGGCTGAACAAAACATTGGCGCAAGAAGCCTGAGCATGAATGCCAATATTTTTCCAGCCAATCTTGTATCTGCCAAATGCGGCTCAGAAGAAGCAAAAACTACGAAAATCACGAAAACTACAAAAACAACCAAAATTGATAAAAAGGTCGATTCGAGTAAAGCAACCGACGGCAAATGTGGCGTAGGTAAATGCGGTGTTAATCATGCTAAATTATTCAACAAAACCGAGAAAATGAAAAAAATGAAAGGCGTTGAAGGAAAAAGCGGTTCAAAAGATAGCACAATGCAAAAAAAGCTATAAAAAAGCCAAAGGCAAAAGCGGATAAGGCAAATGCGGCGTATTTTAATTTAATATTTTTTGATAAATCTAACAGCATACTAGTAGCTATTTTTTTCAATAGGCAATGGCGCAAAACAAACTTATCTTTTTGCGCCATTGTTGTTTTTGTAGAGAACAAGCACAATTGGAACGGGTAGAATACCGTTAACATTAGAAAAAAACATACGCATTACTATATTTTTACAATGAAACCTGAAAAGCGCATAATACCCGAAAGGTTAAGAAACATTGAACGGTGGCGGTTGTCGCGACGAAAAATGTTAAAGGAACTTTTGGCCATTGGAGTATTATCGCAGTTGCCGTTTGCTTATTCGTGCGTTTCGGAATCGGAAAAAAGACATTTGAATATATTCGACGGAAAGCAAAAAAAAATGGTGCTTAACATTCAGCAGGTTTTATTTCCGGACGATGGCTTTGGACCCGGTGCTGTAGAAATAAAAGCTGACAAATACCTTGAATGGATATTGGCCGATGCACGTATGGATATTGAGGATAAAGACTACATTTACAAAGGCTTAAAGTGGGTTGATGAAAGCGCCAACGAGGTTTTTGATAAGGATTATTTGAAACTTGACGGACAAAATCAACAGCAACTTATTCGCAAGGTTTCGAGAACAGATTGGGGCGAAAGCTGGCTTGCAATAATTGTGACTTATATTGTTGAAGCGCTGTTGGCTGATCCGCAATACGGTGGAAATACTAACGGCAAAGGCTGGAAATGGTTGTCTCATGATCCGGGCTATCCCCGTCCTACGTACAATTTGCTTTATCCTGCAATTTTTGATACGTTGAAAAAAGAAAATGAAAAAATATAAGGTTTGTATTGTGGGAAGTGGGGCCGGTGCAGGCCCCGTGGCTTATGAACTGTCGAAAGCCGGCTATTCGGTAGTAGTACTCGAAAAAGGGCCATGGATAAAAACTTCCGATTTCAACAAAGATGAAATTGTAAGTAGCCGACGTGATGTTTATACACCTCGCTTACTCGACGAACCACAGGTGATAGAATGGAAAAACGACAAAGGCGGTTTTACAGCAAAAGACAATAAACACGGTGGTATTGATTTGTGGAACGGAAGTTGTGTGGGAGGTTCATCGAATTTTATGAGTGCCTATTTCCACCGGTTAAAACCCAACGATTTTAAGCTGCTTTCGGTTTACGGACCCGTCGAAAATGCCAATATTGTCGATTGGCCGATAAGCTACAACGAAATGGAACCATATTTTAGAAAAACTGAAGAAGTGGTTGGCGTTTCGGGTAAGGTGGTGCAACATTCTCAACTTGAACCTCGTTCAACACCCGATTTTCCTTATCCTCCACTATCCGAAAACATTGTTTCGCAATGGATTGACGATGCTTGCAGGAAGATTAATTACGAAAGCATACCCCTGGCACGCGGAATTTTGTCGCGTCCGAAAAATAAACGTAATGCTTGTGTTTATTCAAATTTTTGTGGTAGCTACGGCTGTTCTTCCGACGGTAAAGGGAGTTCGCGCGTTGCGCTCTTAAATCAAGCTGTTGCCACAAGAAACTGTGATGTTTTGCCTTATGCCAAAGTGTTTTATCTCGAAACCAACGGCAAAGGAAAAGTAATAAAAGCACATTATCATAGACCCGATAAAAGTGAGCATACCATTGAAGCAGAGATTTTTGTTGTGGCGGCACAAGCCATCGAAACTTCCCGCTTGTTGCTGTTGAGCAAAAACAAAGAATTTGAAAACGGATTGGCAAACAATAATTTACAAGTTGGTAAGAACTTGCTTTTTTCGGGTGGCGGTGTCGGAGCCGGGATTTTTCATCAAGAAGATTTCGGTGAAAAAGCTTTTGCCAAATTGCTGCAACCCGGTGTGTTTGTCAACCGTTCTATTCAGCAGTGGTACGAAATAAAGGACGAAACTTTCGGCAACAAAGCTAAAGGTGGTAGTATCGACTTTTTATTTGAACATGCCAACGGTATCGGCAAAGCCAACAGACAAAAATGGGACGACGACGGCCATTTGCTCTACGGTTCGGAATACAAAAAAATACTGCTTCGTTATTTTACACAGCGCCGTAAACTTACTTTCGAAATTTTCAACGACTGGCTTCCTATCCACGATTGCTTTGTAAGTATCGACCCGACTGTAAAAGACCGGTGGGGTGTCCCTGTTGCTAAAATTCGTATCGAAAATCATCCCCACGATTTAAAAGTAGGAAACTATCTCGCCAAAAAAGCCGAAAAAGTCCTTGAAAAAATGGGCGCACGAAACATCAGCTCGAATATCAGTGGCAGCCCGCCACCCAATTTGCAAGCCGGCGGATGCCGCTTTGGCAACGACCCCGAAACATCCGTACTCGACAAAAATTGTAAAGCTCACCATATTGATAATCTCTATGTTTCCGACGGCTCGTTTATGCCTACCGGAGGCAGCGTGCCTTATACATTTACTATTTATGCCAATTCTTTCAGAGTAGCCGATAAAATTCTTGAAGTGCTTTGATAATTAATGTGCTGTTAGACTTTTGTGATGCTTATTGTTGGTAACGATTTTTGAAAACCGAATCTTTTAATTTTTACCTTGTTAAACCGTTTATTTCACTAACATTGATTATGTAACGGTGGCCTTTTTGGTTAACTATTTCATAAAACTCAGCTGGGTTTATTCTATCTTTTCGCTGATTATCCAAATCATGCTAAAAGCTTGTTATAAAACATAAAATAAATAATATACGAAAATTCAACCTAGTAAAACTTTTCAAACGGGTTTTATTGAACGAATTTTAATAATCTTTATTATATAATATTTTGATTGTTAACATTCTATACCGAATGAGTAGTTGCACTATTTCTAATATTATTTGGCAACCTTACTCACAATTTTTATTTTAATGAGTAAAAGCTATGCTTATACCGGAGTAACGTTTTCGTTGCATACGAGGAGAGTAAAAGGCTAAATTTAAAGCACGAATCCTGACATTTGGTTGACAAAATATGCTTGTTTGTTGAACTTATAAAAAAAACTATGATTTTGTGAACTTGCTTTTGTTGAGTAACACAAACTTATTATAGGGAAAATCTATTGAAAATCTTGTCCATGGTTTTTTTTCTTATGAACATAAGTTACTCCCATCCATAAAACAACTATCCAACCAATCATCAACAGAATAACACCTATTGGAGTGAGTACACTTAGAAATCCGAAATCAAGTTTTGTAAGTTCGGTGGTGGAAAGAAGATAAATGGAGCCCGAAAAGAAAGCCATACCGAAGACAAAAAGAAAATATACGGTTTTAATAAAAGAGCGACGAATATAGCGACTGAAAAAAGTAATAGCCAACAGAGCAAGAGTATGATACATTTGAAAGTGTACTGCAGTATCGTAAGCATGCATGTGTTCGGGGATAAGGTTTACAAACATTAGGTGGCTTCCTATTGCTCCCATCAAAACGGCAATAAAACCTGAAATACCTATTGTTATAAGGTAAGTTTTTGTCATTATTTAATTATTTTAAGTGGCAAAAATACAAAAATAGAACAATTATGGCTGCGTAATATACCTCAAAAGTTTTTTAAGCTTTACCGGTTCACTGGTTTTCCTTTTCAGTTTAAGTGTAAATTTGCGTCTCATTAATAAAAACGAAAGATAATGAATACATCAGTAGAAATTAGCTATTATCCTCTGAAAAGCGAGTTTATCCCACACATAAAAAATTTTATCGAACGTTTAAACCAATATCAATTGCTATCGGTAAAAACCAATGGTATGAGCACACAGCTTTTCGGAGAATATGATGAGGTTATGAGAGCTCTAACAGCCGAAATCCGGCGGTCGTTTGCTTTGCCCCATTCGATTTTTATCCTGAAAATTATCAATGCCGATTTAAATGTTGTTGTAAAAGAATGAATATGGGTTTTAACGATATTCTTCAGCTTTTATATCAAAATATTGCCGATTCGAGTTGGCTCGAAATTGTTGCAGCTTCTTCGGGACTAATAAGTGTATGGTATGCCAAAAAAGCAAATATTCTGGTTTATCCCATTGGCATTGTTAGTGTATTGATTTACGTTTACATTTGTTTTAATGCTCAGCTTTATGCCGATATGGGTATCAATGCTTATTATTTTCTTTTTAGTGTTTACGGCTGGATTATGTGGTCGCAAAAAACCGAAAACAAAAAAGAATTACCAGTAACATTTTGCAACACTATAAATTACATCGTAGTGGCTATATTGTTTGTGATTTCGTTGGTAATTATTTTGGCATTACTGAAATTTTTCAAAAGTGATGATATGCAATACTGGGGGAGTTTTGTACCTTATACAGATACTTTTACTACAAGTATTTTTATTATCGGTATGTGGTTGATGGCCATTAAAAAGGTGGAGAATTGGCTTTTCTGGATTGTCGGTGATATGGTTTCAGTGCCATTGTATCTGTATAAAGGGTTGGTTTTTACCAGTCTTCAATTTTTTGTATTTTTAATTATTGCCGTTTTGGGATATATTGAATGGAAACGGCTTGCACGAAAAGAGTTGAACCTTGCTTAAAAGAATTTCAATTACAGGACCCGAATCAACAGGGAAATCGACTTTGTCGAAACAACTTTCCACATATTTTAAAGCCGTTTACGTAGCCGAATATTCACGAGAGTATTTAAAAGAAAAAGGCCTTAATTATAATCTTGATGATGTGATAGCTATTGCTTCGGGGCAACTGCAACGTGAAGAACATCAGGCCGGAAAAGCAGTAGAGTTGTTGTTTTGTGATACCGATCCTTTAGTTGACAAAATATGGTGTGAAGTTGTTTTCGGCAGTTGCCCGTTTCTCATCGCACAGCAATTTAGCAAGCATGTTTACGATTTGTATTTGTTGTGCTATCCAGATATTATTTGGGAACCCGACCCGCTACGCGAAAACCCCGACAATCGGCTGGAACTTTTTCACCTGTATGAAAAAACATTGAAAGAAGCCGGATTCAATTATCGGGTAATTACCGGACAAGGATACCTGCGTATCATAAAAGCCATTAATTTTGTAAAAGAAATAATATAATGGGAAAAATTGACAATAGAGATAAGCTGAACGTATTGCAACTAGCCCGTTGGTATCCCAATCGCTACGATCCTATGTTCGGATTATTCATTCAACGACATATCAAAACGGTTTTGCCTTGGGCGAACACTGCATTGGTTTATGCTCAGGCTGTATCCGATTCTTCTTTAAAACAAAAATACGAGATGGATTATACTTCCGAAAACGGTTTCCTCGAAATAAGAGTGTACTACCGCGAACCTTACATGAAAATTCCGTTAATTTCGTTTTTGCAAAAGAACTTGCGCTTTTATAAAGCCAATAGCATTGGGATAAAATATGCAAAACGACAACTTGGCAATTTCGAACTTTTGCATATTCATATTCTCAGCCGTCTTGGATTTATTGCTCTCTATTTTAAATGGTTTCATAGGAAACCTTTTGTAATTACCGAACATTGGTCGCGCTATCTCAGTATCAACAATGCTTTTACAGGATTTGGAAGAAAATGCTTTACTAAACTTGTAGTGAAAAATGCCGAAGCGGTTACTACCGTTACGCAAAATCTTTCCGATGCTATGAAAAAACATCGTTTGAAAAATAAACATTATTTTGTGATACATAATGTTGTCGATTCGGTATTTTTTAAAGAATATTTGTCATCGACAAGTATTGAAAAAGTTTTTATACATATAAGTTGTTTTGAAGATAAATCGAAAAATATCAGTGGGATTTTGCGTTCGATAAAAGCACTTTCTGAAATGCGACAAGATTTTCGTTTTGTAATGATAGGAACTGGAAAAGATTTCGACGCATTGAAGCGTTATGCAAAACAACTGAAAATTGCTGATAAGATACTCGTCTTTAAAGGTTTACTTGAAGGAGAAATGCTTGCAAACGAAATGGCAAAGGCCGATATGCTTGTGGTATTCAGCAATTACGAAAATATGCCGGTGGTCATAAACGAAAGCCTTGCACTCGGGCTACCGGTTTTAGCTACCAGTGTGGGAGGCATTAGCGAAATAATTGATAATACGAAAGGAATATTGATCGACTCCCACAACGAAAAAGCCTTAACGGAAAGTCTTAATTCTTTTCTTAATGGAAAAATTTCGTTTGATACTATAGCCATAAAAAAATTCGCACGCAATATGTTTTCAAGTCAAACTATCGGAAGATATTTCGCTGCAATATATTATGCAGTTTTCTTAAGTAAAAACAAATCTTGAAGTAGTGGGATTGTGTGCGAAAACCGACAACAAATTACCACCGATTGCAAAGCTGCCAAACCACATTCAATAATATTTCTTTGGCAACAGATACTTTTTTACATAGTCTTCAACACCTTTTTCGAGAGACGTAAACTCATGCGAATAGCCTGCAGCAATCAATTTCGACATATCGGCTTGGGTGAAATACTGATATTTTTCTCTAATATCTTCGGGTGTGTCAATAAATTCGATAACAACTTCTTTGTCCATAGCACTAAAAGTTGCTTTAGCCAAATCAAGGAAAGTACGCGCTTTTCCGGTACCGATATTATACAATCCAGAGGTAGGACGTTGTTCCATTAAAAAAGAAATAACATTGGTAAGGTCTTTAACATATACAAAATCACGTAGTTGTTCACCGTCTTTGAATTCAGGTTTATGCGAGCGAAACAACTGCACCTTACCCGTTAGGTTGATTTGATTGAAAGCATGAAAAATTACGGAAGCCATACGCCCTTTATGAAATTCGTTGGGGCCATAAACATTAAAAAATTTCAAACCTGCCCAAAAAGGAGGAGAAGTCGGCTGTTTTAATGCCCATTTATCAAATTCGTTTTTTGAAATGCCGTATGGGTTAAGCGGTTTTAACTTCTCTACGATAGCATGGTCGTCTTTATAACCGTATTCTCCCAAGCCGTAAGTTGCGGCTGAAGAAGCGTAAATCAAAGGAATGCCGTGTTGGGCACATCTAAGCCAAATCTGCTTTGAGTAAGCAATGTTTAACACTTCGAAAACCGTAAAATCGAACTCGGTGGTATCGGTACGGGCACCAATGTGTAAAACAAAATCAACTTCTTGATAATGCCTGTCAAACCATTGAAAAAAATCGGTGCGATGAATTTTTGCAATGAATTTTTTCTCTTCGATATTTTTACTTTTTTCTGCCTTTGAAAAGTCATCGACGATAATGACATCGTTTATTCCATCAGCGTTTAATCTGCCTAGCAATACACTTCCTATAAAACCGGCAACCCCTGTTATTACAATCATATCTTATTTTTTCCTGCAAAAGTAAATAATTATATTTTTACATTTCGGGGTACAAAATATTCAAAAAAGAAATAGCAAAACAATTTACAAAATAAATTCAGGAATATTGTCTTGTTTATTTTATGATTTGTAAGCGAATGATTGAGTTTGTTTTAGTAATAAGTATAAAACTCTAATGATAACAATGCAATAGCGGAATGAGCAAACTTTTTATTAAAAAATACCAGATTTAAAATTATAAGTATAAAATATCAGAGATTTAAGCATTTACATAAATATCATTACTATCGGTTACTCGGATGCTTATTTTTCAACCATAAAAAATGAGATCAAAAAGCACTACTTTTGTGCGTTAAAAAAAGCAAGAATGAAACAAGATGTATCGAAAAGTGAGGCGCATTTGGTAATGCTAAAACAGGTGATTCAGAATATTATGCCGGTAAATCAATTGATGGGAATCAAAATAGAAAAACTTCGTGAGGGTTATGTGGAAGTACGGGTGCCTTTTAAAGATGATTTTGTGGGTGATTTTAAGCGTGGACTTTGGCACGGTGGCATTTTGGCCGCCATTGCCGATACCACGGGAGGACTTGTGGCTTTAAGCGTTGCTATGCCTGACGACAACGTGAACACTATTGATATGCGCATTGACTATCTACACGGTGCGGTTATAGAGGATGTATTTGTTACCGGCGAAATGATTAAAACTGGAAAACGAATTGTTGTTGTGGATGTTAAAATTTTTCAGAAACATCAGGAAACACTTGTGGCCGTTGCTCGCTGTGCTTATAGCATTTTACGCAAGTAATCAAGTGGATGGTTGTTGTATTAAGTTTTAAAAAATTTTAGGGTACCAAAAATTCTCCGGATTTCAAGAAAGAGCCGGAGGTTTTTCAGTAAATAAAGTTTTGTAATTCCTCAACCGGGCTTATTTACATTTCAACACTTGGGTTATCTGGTATTTTGCAACCTTTACATTGGGCCCGTTTTTCACTTTTTTAAAAGTGATACAGGCTTTGCTATTTTCACCCTTTCCTTGATAAGCTTGTGCAAGAGTAAAATAAATATCCGATTTATTATTTTTTTCTAAAGTTAGTGATTTATCGGAGGCTTTAATGGAGGCATCCCACTTTTTCAAACCTAAATTAGCAATAGCAATATAACGATAAATATCGGCATTGCCTTTCCCATATTTAAGTGCATCGGTAAGGTAGCCGAGGGCTTTTTGATCATGTTCTTTTTTCAACTCTTCGGCACCGGCATTCATCAAGCCGGTAAAAGCTAATCTTTTGGCTTTGGCCACTTTTTTGATAGCTTTTGCGTTATTTACTTCCAGTTCAATAACCTTATCTACATTTAACTTCATTTGCTCCATGTCGCCTTTGTCCTTATAAGCCAATGCTCTGCCATAGAACGCATTACTACAATCGGGTTTAACTTTCAACGCTTTATCATATTCTGCAAAAGCACCTGAAATGTCCTTGCTTTTGAGCAAATAAATACCTTTTGAAGCATGAACTCTTGCTATATATTTAACCGATTTTTTTTGAATAACTTTATTACCAATTTCTTTGGCCATTTTACCGGCTTTTTGCAATTGTACTATTGCTTCGTCAAATTTTCTTCTTTTATAAAAAGTTAAACCGTTTAGAAAATAGGCATTCATCAACTGCTTTTCCACATCTGTCTGTAGGCCGGTAGCACTTGCTCCAATACTCTTACATATTTTAAAAGCTTCTTCGTAGAGTTTTACCGCATCGCCATATTCCCTTGCCTTGTATTTTTCGTTGCCGGCATTGTATTTTTCACCTGCATCAGTCAACGATTGCGCAAATAGACCCGAAAAAAATATAAGCATTCCAAATAGTAAACCCCATTTTCTTAAAACCATCATGTCTTCTTCTTTTCGTTAGTTATTAAAAATTTTGGCGCAAGATACAAAAATAATTATTTTGTATTTGTTAAATATTTTAAAAACAGGTTCAAATAATTTTCCATAAAAAAATTGGTATTTATAGCATTATCTTCTTGTTTTAAATTTTAAAAAATTAATTTTACCGTTAAAAAATTAACAATTGAATCAAAAAGTTATCCGATTGTTTTTAACCCGTATAAATTGTAATAAACACCTCTATTAAATAACGAATAAAACTAATTTTGCAACAAAATATCTATTAATGGTATCTGATTAATAAGTTTAATTTATAAAGATATATTTCGATGATAAAACAAAAAAATTTAAAAAAATGATGTGGATTAATAAAATTATTGCCGGAATTATTCCCTTGTTACCTAAGAAATTTGTTTGGTTTTTTTCGAGTCGGTATATTGCCGGTCGTACACTTGACGAGGCTATAAGAGTTTCTAAACAACTTAACACCGATGGATATCTCGTTACTATTGACCTACTTGGCGAGTTTATTACGAAGCTCGAAGAAGCCGAAAAAAATCGCGACGAGTACCTGAACATAATTGATGCCATTCAAAAAAACAATATTGATAGTAATTATTCGCTAAAACCTAGTATGTTCGGGTTAATGATCGACGAAAAGGTTTGCTATGAAAATATCAGACAAATAGTACAAAAAGCGGTAAATTATGGAAATTTTGTACGTATTGATATGGAAGATTCTCAGTGTACCGATAACGAGATTAAACTTTTTAGAAGATTGAAAGAGGAGTTTCCAAAGAATGTGGGGCTTGTATTACAGGCTTATATGCGTCGTACAAAAGACGACATCAACAATTTATCGGTTATTCATTTCGACGACAATCCATTGAATTTAAGACTTTGCAAAGGTATTTATGTGGAACCCGTAAAAATTGCCTACAAAAAATACGACGAAATCAACCGGCATTATCTTGAAGATTTAGAGTTGATGTTGCAAAAGGGGATGTATCCGGGAATAGCCTCCCACGACAACAACCTTATTACGGGAGCTTACAAATTACTGGAAAAATATAATTACAAACCCAACCGCTACGAATTTCAAATGCTCTACGGCGTTACCCCGAATTTGCGTAAGTCTATTATCGGCAAAGGTCATCGTTTGCGTGTATATGTTCCTTTTGGTAAAGATTGGTTTCCGTATTCAACACGCCGATTAAAAGAAAATCCTAAAATGGCGAATGACATTATAAAAGCATTGTTTATTAGAGGATAAAGATTGATGCTTATTGATTGTAGTCCTATTTTATTTTGCTTTCGTTTTTTGTAGAACATTGTTTTGTCAGAAACAAAAGCCGAAACCGTTGAAATAAGAATTTAACGAATTAAGCATTTTCGATATGCAAAGTCATCTATTTAAAAAAAGTAAAAACCGTAATCTTAATCTTTTATTATTTTTTAATCCGAACAACAATTCGTTTTCCCAATCCATAAAAAATAAACAAGATTGAAAGATAAATCAATAGCCATTTCCAAGCTGTACATAGAGCGGCGAAACGGGCAAGTGTGTTGTTGAAGACGGGAAATGATTCTGCAATACTATGTAGCAGTATGTTTTCGGCATAATCGAACATTGCGGCAAGAAAGGGAACATAAATAATTGGTTTTGGTTTTGGTTCGTTAAAAAATAAAAACAACAAACTGCTTAGCAACAAAGAATAAACAATGGGATAAAACATATCGATCCACTGAAGTTTCAGATAATCGGAAATGCCAATGCTACCATAATGGTCAAACAACTCGTGCAATTGGTGGGCAGTGTAATAAAATTTTAAACCGGGAATGGAATAACCACCCGAAACAGCCTTGATGTGGCCAATACCGAACGAAAACATCCCGTTAAAAGCATAATAGAACAATAGATATAAAACTATTAGAACAACGAGCCAAACGATTTTGGATGTTTGCGAAAGCAGGCGATAAACAATATTTTTCTTCATAATAAAAAAATATAAGGCACTAATCAATTGATTACATACGGAGGCTAATATAGAAAAAATTTATTTTATTGAGTTAAAAGTTTAATCATTTTGGTTTTTGTACCATTTAACCGTGCGCCGAATTGCTTCTTCGAAACTGATTCGAGGACTGTATCCGAAATGACTGCGTAATTTTTCAATACTGAAATGATAATTTTTTCCACCGTTATTTACACGATATGGGGTTAAAAACGGTTCCGTTTGTAAGCCAAGAAAGCGATACAATCCGTAATAGGCCATTGCCACAGCCATAATTAAACCATATGGCAGAGATATTTTTGGTAAATCTATGCCAAGATATTTTGCCAAAGTACTATTGAATTCGTGCCAAGTAATATCCAAACCGTCGGTGGCAAGGTAGGCGTTGTTAATGGCTTTATTTTCATTGGACACGAGCATGATAATATCAACAAGATTTTCGATATAAACGGGGCAAGTTTTACTTTTTCCATGGTTTATTTCGGCAAATTTTCCTTTAAGCAGGGCATCAATATATTTAGATATAAATGTTCGATCGTTAGTTCCGAAAACATTTCCAGGGCGTACGGCAGTAATTTCCATTGCCGTTTTTTTTCCAAAATTCCAAAGCCATTTCTCGGCCAAGTATTTGGTTTTGGCATAAGGTATTATGTCGGTCGCTACAGGCGAGTTTTCAGTCATATTTATTTTTCCAAAACCATGAAAAGCCACCGTACTGATATAGATTAATCGTTTTACTCCAGCTTCCGACGACTTTTGCGCGATATTGACAGTTCCATGGTAATTCACTTTTTCAAACAAGGCGTAGGTGCCCCAATCGGCAGCAAGACCGGCCACGTGAAAAACTTTTGTCACCCCTTTGAGCGCTGGCAACAAGCTTTCGGGTTCAACAATATCGCCATAAAACAAATTGATATCAAGCCCATTGACAAATGTCAAGTCGGAAGTTTTTCGCACCAGCGCATTCACATAGTAGCCCTCTGCTAACAATCGTTTCACAACATTACTTCCAATAAATCCGTTGGCGCCGGTTACGAGTGCTTTCATTTTTAATGAAAATAAATGATAAACAAATCTGTTAATACTCCTATTGATGCATGAATAGCAAAAACATACCAAATTGAGCGGCTGCGCAAAGCAATCATACCAAATAAAATTCCCACGACAATAGAGCCGATAATTTCGCTTTCGGGTTTATCAATATGTACGAGACACGACGAAATTGTTTGTATCAAAATTGCATTCATCGCACCAAAACGGTTTTTGAGGCCAAAAAGTAAAAAACCTCTGAAAAAAAATTCCCAAGCCACATAATAAAACAATACATAAGCACTTTCGTAAACAAACAAATGGCTTTGATCGGAAAGCAGGCTACGCGCCATTGGATATTCCGTACGTAAATCGGGCGTTTTCGAGGCAACGTAAATAAGTGGCACAACTATAATAGGTATGACTATTAACCACTTCAATCCGTATTTTATATCACCAAAACCCCAACCGAAACCGTTTAGCGGTTTTTTCATTACGTAGCGAATATAAATAACCGGTAGAATAAACATCAACAAAAAGAAAACACCAAATTGCCAATAACGAGCAATAACATCGCCACTGGCAATACCATTCATTTCCGGGAAATAGTTGAAAAAAAATTCGGGATACCCATGATACCGGTAAAGTGTTAACAAAACCGGCGCACTAAGCAACATTACGTAAAAGTGAACATCCTCTTTTTTAAATTCAATACCTTTAAACATCTTTAGGGGCATAATATGGTGAAAAATTTTTAAAGCTGAAATCATGAATTTTATTACCGGCAAAAAAGGCAATGAAAGATACGAATACACCTGCCGCAACATCAACAACATAATGGTAGCGGCAATAAATTACAGATACAAAAATTCCGGCAACTATAGGTAGAAAGATCCAAAAACGTTTTTTATTATATTTAGCCATCAGCAAAAGCGAAGTAAGCGATATGGCCGCATGCAAACTTGGAAAAGCGTCGAATTTGTTGGGTTCGAAAACTGAAATCATGTTGCGGATCGGTACGGCAAGAAGAACTCCGTGGAGGTCTTTGGTTTGCAATTGTATCAAGGGTTGGTAAAAACGAGGTCCCATAACAGGGAAAAAAAAATAACCCGTATAGCCTATAAAATAGGCCAACAACATTATAAAGATGCTTTTATCCAATTCGGCGTACATTTTTTTATTGCTAAGCCACACAAGTATAAAAAGAGGTAAAGGAAAATAAAACAGATAAATCAAATAGAAAAAATCGGTAAGTAAGGGATGTACCCATTGCTCAATCCAAACAGTAGGATTCGTTCCAAGCCATTTCAGGTCGATAGCAGCTAATTCGGCATCATAATCGTGCGGATTAAACCACGGCAAAATCATAAAAAAACTCTCGAAGATAATAAACAAAAATAAGAGTGGATAAAAAGCAACAAGAAAATGAACGATAGCACTATTGTTTGTTTTTTTTCTCTGTTTTACGGCTAGTACAATCAAGCCGAAAGCGAAAGCAAATATCAGCAAAGGCTGGTAAAAATATGGTGAAGCCGATACCGCAAATAGATAAAAAATCAAAACAACAAAAACAAACACACCGTTTAACAGGTCGATAATGCTGATATTTTTTAAAAAATTATTTTTCATAAAACAAATTAACGGCATTAAGTATATAATGGTAACAAGACGAAAATAACTTCCGGTTATTTTAAAACAGTATAAAAAATTTCAGAAGGCACGTACGTAAGCTCTAAAAATCAATGCTGTAAATGCGGTATCTTTTATAAGGGTCAGCACCAACATTTTGCAAAATTCTGTTCATCATCACATTGTTTTCGAGAATCCAACTTGCTTCGGCTTCGTCAAAACCACCTTTTTTGGCTGCATGAAACGAACGGGAATACAAGCAAGTATCAATACCTGTATTTCTATAATCTTCAATTAAACCAAGGGTTAAAGTGCGTAATTTTTTTATCTTTTTCTTAAAATTGATCAATTTGATAAAATTAAACGGGAGAAGTTTGCCATTTCTAATATTAATAGTTATCTCATTTATATTAGGTAGGTTAGCAATAAAAGCTATCGGTTTCCCTTTGTCTTCGGCAATAAACACATAATCGGACGAGGTAACCATTTTTAGCTCTTTTACAATCTCTTTAAATTCGTCGTCGCTCATAGGAATGAAGCCCCAATTTTTTTCCCATGCTTTATTGTAGATGTATTGCAACTTCGACGCTTCGTTTTTAATGTCTTTAAAATTAACTTTCCTGATTGTAATTCCTCTTCTTTTTAGCCGTTCTTCGATTTGATCGCCCAGACTGACATATCTTTCAGGAAAATCATCAATAATAATCCTATAAGAAAATAAATCCATTTTCTTTTTAAATCCATAACCGGTAATCAGCGTATTGTAATATTTTTTATTGTGCACCATCATCACATAAGGAGGTGAATCGAAACCCTCAACCAATGTTCCGCAGGTGTCGTTAGTGGATGGATTCATAGGTCCATAAACTCCGTCTACTCCTTTTTCTTTTAACCAATTAATTGCTGCCTCGAAAAGTGCATCCGACACTTTTCTGTCGTTAACCGATTCGAAAAAACCGAAAAATCCATAATTTTCATTCCAATGTTTTACATAATTCTCATTAGTAATGGCCGCTACTCTCCCTACAACACGGTTTGAAGTATCTTTTGCAATAAAATACTCCGCCTTGGCATGTTTAAAAAACGGGTTTTTCTTTTTGTTCAGCGTTTCTTTTTGAACAATTCTTAAATCAGGGACATAATTTGTGTCGTTTTTGTAAAGACTGTAAGGAAGACTGATGAATTCTTTCAACTCTTTACCGGTTTTAACTTTTGAAATTTGTGTCATAACATATTTAATTTTGTGCCAAATATAATAGGTTTTTCTTTTTTACCTAAATTTGTCGCTTATTATTAACAACCTAAATTTATACGAATAATTACAAAATATTATATATGAGTATATTACAGGACAGATCGGCAAAGTATGACGAACCGCAAAAGGCTAAGGCCGCAGGTTATTATCCTTATTTCAGAGTTTTAGAGTCGGGACAAGACCCTGAAGTCATCATAGGTGGAAAGCCGGTTTTAATGTTTGGTTCGAATAGTTATTTAGGACTTACCAGTCATCCGAAGGTGAAAGAAGCTGCCATTGTCGCTTTAAAAAAATATGGGTCTGGAGCTGCAGGTTCGCGTTTTTTAAACGGAACACTTGACATTCACGTTGAGTTGGAAGAACGACTTGCCGATTTTGTTGGCAAAGAAAAAGCACTTGCGTTTGCTACCGGATTTCAATCGAATCTCGGTGCTATTCCTACTATAATTGGCCGCAGTGATATGGCTATCATCGACGAACAGAGCCACGCTTCCATTATTGATGCCAGTCGGCTTTCGTTTGGCAAAATTTTGAAATACAGACATAATGATATGGAATCGTTGGAAAAAGTGCTTAAAAGTAATTCACAGGGTAATGTTCGTATGATTATTACCGACGGTTTGTTTAGTATGGAAGGTGATATTGCCAAATTAGATGAAATTACGAAACTTGCACAAAAATATAACGCATCCGTTATGGTTGACGACGCTCACGGACTTGGCGTTTTGGGTAGAAACGGCAAAGGAACAGTTAGCCACTACGGTCTTGATGGCGAAGTGGAAGTTATTGTGGGAACTTTTAGCAAGTCGTTGGCTTCGGTTGGTGGTTTTGTTGCCGGCAGTGCCGAAGTAATGAACTTTTTACAACACAATGCCCGTACCATGATTTTTAGCGCCAGTTTGCCTCCTGCTTCGGCAGCCAGCGTTATTGCCGCCCTTGACATTATCCACGACGAACCCGAACAAATAGAACACCTATGGGATAACACCCATTTTTCCATTAAACTTTTTAATGAACTTGGTATCGACATCGGAAAATCAGAAACTCCTATTATTCCAGTTTATGTTCGTGATAATGAAAAAGTTTTTATGTTATCTAAAATATTGTTTGAACACGGAATTTTCGTCAATCCGGTTATTTCTCCTGCCGTTAAACCCGGAGATTCGCTTTTACGATTTTCGTTGATGGCAATACACACCCACAAGCAAATCGAAAGAGCCATTTATGCTATTTACGAAGCAGGAAAAGAACTTGGAATTTATTAATTGTTTTGCACCTTATAAGATAAATATGCGTTGTACCGCATTTTTAAAATAAAACCGAGAATTTTTTCAAGCGGAAATTTTTCTATTTTAGTTCAATTAATTTATAAATTACGATGAACAAAAGAAATTGGGAAACTATTAAAGAATTTGAAGAAATAAAATTCGAGAAATGGAATCATATTGCCAAAATAACCATAAACAGGCCGGAATATTATAATGCTTTTACACCTACAACAACTTTGGAAATGGCTATTGCTCTTGATATTTGCCGTGAAGACCAAAGTGTTTATACTGTTGTAGTTACCGGAGAAGGCGACAAAGCTTTTTGCAGTGGTGGCGATCAAAACATGAAAGGAAAAGGTGGCTACATTGGCAAAGATGGTATCCCTCGCCTCAATGTACTTGATGTTCAGCGGAAAATACGCACAATACCAAAACCTGTAATAGCTATGGTCAATGGTTATGCCATCGGCGGTGGCCATGTATTGCATATAGTATGCGATTTGACCATAGCTTCCGAAAATGCCCGATTCGGGCAAACCGGACCCAAAGTAGGCAGTTTCGATGCAGGATTAGGTTCTTCTTATCTTGCCAGTATTGTAGGACAGAAAAAAGCTCGCGAAATTTGGTTTTTAAATAAACAATATACCGCTGATGAAGCCTTGGAAATGGGTTTGGTCAACAAGGTCGTCCCACTTGAAAAACTTGAAAACGAAACTGTAGAATGGTGCCTTACTATGCACAAACGAAGTCCAATGGCTTTGCGTATGATCAAACTTGGCCTCAATGCCGAACTCGACGGACAAATTGGTTTACAGGAGTTTGCAGGCAGTGCCACGCTGCTGTATTATCTCACCGACGAAGCACAGGAAGGAAAAAATGCTTTTCTCGAAAAACGAGATCCCGATTTTCATCAATTTCCCAAATACCCTTAGAATTTAAGCCCTTTTCTTCTGGTTTTATTAAAATAATATGAACAACTCATTAATTAAAAGTTGGATAAAAGTCTTTCGCCTTCGTACTTTGCCCCTTGCTTTGTCGAGTATTATTACCGGTAGTTTACTCGCTGTTGCCGATGGACTGTTTCGTTGGCCGGTGGTAATATGGGCTGTTATCACTACTGTTTGTTTGCAAATATTGTCGAACTTGGCTAATGATTATGGCGATGCTTTAAAAGGAATTGATAACGAAAATAGAATAGGCCCGATACGAAGTATTCAAAGTGGCGAAATAAGTCATCGTCAAATGAAAATAGCGGTGATCATCGCAGCCTCCTCATCTTTAATTTTGGGCATAGCTCTGTTGTATTTTGCTCTTGGAGATAAACTGATAACCGCACTGATATTTTTTATAATAGGAATTGCGGCTATCGTAGCAGCAGTGAAATACACCGTTGGCAATTCGGCATACGGATATAGGCGTTTGGGCGATTTGTTTGTGTTTTTGTTTTTTGGTCCCACTGGGGTTGCCGGAACTTATTATTTGAACACATTGAGCTTTAGCTGGGATATTTTGTTGCCGGCTGCTTCTATTGGATTTTTCAGTACGGCTGTGTTGAACTTAAACAATATGCGTGATATGGACAACGACATGAATTCAGGAAAAAAAACCCTTGCCGCTGCTTTTGGTTACAACATTGCCCGTTGGTATCATCTGTTGCTCATTGCTGCCGGATGGCTGTGTGCATTTATCTATCTGATATTGAATTATTCTTCACCTTTAAACCTTTTGTTCGTACTTATCCTGCCTCTTTTTGTAAAAGATTTAACAGATATATTTCACACAATAGACAAAAACTTACTTGACCCATTTCTGAAAAAATTGGCTTTTGCCACTTTGTTGTTCGCAGTGTGTTTTGGTATTGGTTTTGTTTTATAAACAGTAGCTTATTAGATAAAATGCGTTGAATAACTTTTCGAGTTCTGCTCTCTTTGTTATTAAAGTTCTTCGTACTATTATTATTGTTGTTCAATACGCTTCACAGATTGTTTTTCTTGATCCTGCTATCTTTCATACGCAACAAATTCGTACATTTATTGTAATTACTTAACTTTTGATTAGGACTTCATAATTATTTAATAATCAGTGCGAAAAGAATAGTTGCGAAAAAAAATCGAAAACTATTCTAATTATACTTCTATTTTAGTGAATGGAAATCAAGACCCCCATAAAAAAACAGAATAGTGCTACTAAAATTTTTAAAAGGTTTATAACCTCTTGCTGCCAATTTTACTTCTTGTATTTTTCCATTTAACCTTTCTGCCATTGCATTATTAAGATGTTACCAATGCGAATTTAGTGAAAGAGATAAAGTAAAAAGTGATTACAGTATTATTTATCAGATGTTTATGGAGATAATCCATAT
>QIKE01000103.1 GCA_003232915.1 Bacteroidota bacterium
CTATGACTCCGGTAGTTTACTGAAATTCTTACGACTGTTTATCCTTTCAGCATGGCAGGGTTCGAGACCCTCAAAACTCTCCCCAATTCTACTGATACACATTTCGAAGCTACTAAGGGTTCACGCTAGCGTACGCCTGCCTGCCGCAGGCAGGGCTTGATTATTTGAAAGAACGAAGCTTCAGCATCCTCCTTCACGGAGTTATCTGTTCGCTTTTTTCAGGGTGAACAGTCAATTGCCATGGTAGGATTTACACCTACCGGATTAACACAGCATCGTGGCACACTGACGGCTTGGCTAGGTGAAAGCGAAATTTTTTAGTATATAATTTTCAATTTATTACTAAATTTCATTACTTGCATAATTTTTAAAAGTATCGAAGTCTGAAATTACATAACTACCCCTTGAAATGGGTAGAATTGAAAAATTGTTTTCTGGTAACAATCTTCTCTAAGCTCATTTATTGAGGATGCTTTGATTTCGTAAAATCCATTGATATTTACCGTTTAAGATATTTTATATTTTTCAAATAGCTCATTCTAAGCTATGTCGTTTTTTGAATTACTCATAGTTATATATTAAAACTTCATCAATTTCACCTCTTTTCTTTGCATTAGAATTGATAGAACGGTTTGCTTTTACATATCTTATGTTATAATTCTTATATAAATCTTCAATGAATGGAGTTGCAGAATTTGAAAGCAAAAACTTAACGCTATTTTTTTATCTAATTTATAGCACAGATCTCTCAATCTAACTTGCTCATAAATATCGAAACCGCCTTTAATATAACCTGTGAAATTTGAGCTATCCGAAACTGGATGGTAAGGGGGATCAAAATATACAAATGCTCCTTTTTGTATTCCTTTTACTGCATCTTCAAAGTCTTCATTAAGAATTGTAATATCATTATTTCTTAGAAATTTGCTAACTGCTTTTATTGTTGTTTCGTTTACGATATTTTGATTTTTATATCTACCAAAAGGTGCATTAAATTCTCCTGAACTATTTACCCTATATAAACCATTATAGCAAGTTTTATTTAAATAAATAATTCTCGAAGCTTTTTTTATGTTAGACAAATTTTCAAAATTCTCATCTCTATCTAAAGCTCTTAGATTATAAAAATAATCAAATTCATTTTTATGATTTTTTTAAATCAGCAATCAATTCTTCCGGATTATACTTTATTGTTTTATAAACATTAATTAGTTCTTCATTGAAGTCATTAACTACAGCTTTTTTTGGCTGAAGATTAAATAAAACTGCTCCACCACCAATAAATGGTTCATAATAATTTGTATAGTTCTTTGGCAACAAACTATTTATAGCTGGCAGTAATTGTCTTTTACCACCAACCCATTTTACGAAGGGAGCTATTAATGTATTACTTTTCTTCATCTTATTATTCTAATAATGATCTACAAAGTAACAATAAAAAATTATTATGAGTTGAGATTTTAGCATTTTTCCAAGCTTGTGGCTAACTACTGGCTAAGAGAACCCGTATTCATACATATCCGTTATATCCAAAGTTCTTTTTCTGTATCTAACGGTAATCAATATTTAAGTCTACTGTAATCAAGGAGTTCATAATTTAATATTAGCGTTAAACCCGCGAGTAAATACAAAGTTAAATTATTTCAGGAATTTTTGAGTAAGACCTTACATTTTTATTTTAATTGAAGAAGCACTCAATAAAAAACAGGTTGAAATGGCCGACTTGCCAAACAATTTGTTGACAAAAAAAAGTCCTGCAAAAGGGCTTAACATTTCAAATAAATTTTGTATTTACATAGCTGTAAATATTAATTGCATCACTAGAATAAGTGAAAATATTTCCTTGTCAACTGCTGTGTTAAAAACTTTTGCACAGTAGGTTGACTTTTATTTTAATAATTTTGTGGGAATTTAAGGATTAATTAATGTGGTTTAAAGGCAGAGATATTTTTAATACGAATGCAATATTTCCAACAAATCACTTAAGCTTTTAGTATTGCTAATGATTTTAGAACTTACTGTGAATAAATTTATGTTGTCGTGGTGCTATTATGCCTCATCAGAACTTGAATATACCTTAAATCAACTCCTTAAAATTCAGGGCAAGAAAGTTGTAAATTTTTGCTGAGCAAAAAAGAATTTTCACTATTTTTGCATCTTCCTTTTAGGGAAAGGTTCATTGACATCAGGGGCTGACCGGTTTTGACAGCAAGTTGAGTGTATAAGTAAGCATGTCGGGCTATGCGATAAAGCCCGTTAATCCGTGTCGCAACATTTTTAAATGGCGAAAATAACTTTGCTCTCGCAGCCTAACCGAAGTTTATTAGGTAGGCTTTATCCTCCGTCAAGGTTACGGAGGACGAGACGGTTTGCAGGTGGATATATCCGATTCCGGCCTGATTGACGAACTGCATCATAAGTTCGGGTTAGCTTTGTTCTTGTTCCACGGACAAAGTGAAATTATTGGGACTAAGGTGAAGTTTTGGGTGTTTGCTCCCGTGCTTCACCCGACAATCAATAGCAAACTAAGCATGTAGAAAGCTTATAGGTTCCTTGTTTGGACGAGGGTTCGAATCCCTCCAGCTCCACAAATATACGCTGTTTTCGGTCCCGTAGTTCAACGGATAGAATGTCAGATTCCGGTTCTGATGATTCGGGTTCGAATCCCGGCGGGATCACTAAATCAATACTTTATTCTTTTGTGTAAAGTATTTTTTGCTTTAGATTTTTTCACTCTCCTTGATTTTGCTTATTAAAAAAAAATTTCGTCAATACTTTTGATATGGTTTTTCTATTTTAGTATTTTTATATAAGGTAATTTTATCCCTTAACCAAAGCAAGAATACACAATAAAGCCAAAAAATGGCTCAGCTATAGATATTAAAAAAGGCTTTAAATCAACTAATTGAAAACTAACATCCATCAAAAGCTAACTGCATTTCGACAGACAAAAAACTACGGCTGACGGAAAACACCCATTAACCAGCACTTGTTAGAACATGCCAATTTCTTCGTTATGCACACTTTGTTGACTAATTGTTTACTCTAATAAACACTTAGTTCTCAAAGTTCTGAGAGACTATAACTTGACGTTTTGCGACTTAGTACTATTTAAATAGGGAATTTTCTTGCCGGAACTAACTTAAGCCTTAAACAAATCGAAAAAAACCTTTAAGCTACTACCAAATAGAATTCAAAAAAAATTTGCAGTTTGCTCTATTTGTCAAAGTAGCGGATAACTATACGCCATTTCCAGTGTATTTTCGTTCCATAAGTTTAAGAAATTATAGACACGAGATATTGATCAAATCTTCATTATTTCCAAAAAAAACAATGAAAACAGCTAATCATGTTTGCTGCTTCCAAGAGCACAGCTGAACAGAGTAGTTTCGTATTTAGCGTGATATATGGAAAAGATGCAAATTTGAAACGGAAAGATTTAGTGGGAAAGTCAGTCTATGCTTTAACCGACACTAATATTTGCGCCGGCCGGTAAATTGGATTCTTTTTTGTATATAGTATGGTGTGAGCCATCGTTCTATCTCTCCCCTTCGTCCCAAAAACCCTCCTTCGCATCGAAATATTATCTAAACCGGCCATGTTTTCGAATAACAAAAATAGCTTATCTTTACGCTATAAAAAAATAGAAATGGAAGTTATCAAAACAAAAATTCCTGACCTTTATATTGTAAAACCGAAAGTATTTGAAGATGAGCGCGGTTATTTTTTTGAGTCGTACAACAAAGAGGCTTTTTTGCGTTTGGGTATTGATCAAAATTTTGTTCAGGACAACGAATCGAAATCGGCAAAAGGTGTACTACGCGGCCTTCATTTTCAAAAACCACCTTTTACACAAGGCAAACTTGTAAGAGTGATGAGCGGCTCTGTTCTTGATGTAGCCGTTGACTTACGCAAATCATCATCTACATTCGGCAATTGGGTGTCGGTTGAACTTACGCAGGACAACAAATGGATGTACTGGGTGCCACCCGGCTTTGCACACGGCTTTATCACCCTTGAGGAAAATACGGTTTTCTTTTACAAATGTACAAATGTGTATAACAAAGATTCGGAAGGTTGCATACGTTGGAATGACCCCAAGCTGAACATCAATTGGAAAATAGACAAACCCATACTTTCTGACAAAGACAATACCGCCCCTTTCTTCAAAGATTTTGTAAGTCCGTTTTGATAAAAGCGGGTATTAATATCAGTTTTATTAGGTAGTTCGCATAAGGTTTGTTATACACAAGCAATTTAACTAAAGTTATTTACCAACAATATTACATGAAAATTTTATCTTGCCAAGATGAAATAATTTGGCAATTATAAGAATATTAAACAAAAAAATCAATATCCTGTTGAAAAGTAGCAGTTCGGTTGATTTGCGTTTTTCCTGTCCACATCAAAACTGCATTATGATTAGTTCAGCTATGATTTTTGGTTAGTGGAAATTCTGAGAAACCAAGCTTCATTGAAAATCCTTGTTTTAACGGAAGATACGTTGTGAGTATAACTTTTGATTTTTGCCCTTACTCGCTATGTTAAGAACGATATTATTCCGCCTGTCTATTGTTTTTTTCAACAAAAAATACAACCTTTTTCCAGAGCACAGAAGTCCATCGTGTTTTTGTTTTAATTTATCTCTCTTGAATATTTTATCTTCAGAAATAATTATTTTCCGTTCACTTTTTCTTTTAATCATATGTTGGTAAATATTTTTGTTGCATACACCCTGTGATACATAAAGGATAAACTCTGCAACTTTGACACAGTCGTTTATCTATTAGAGCGGCAACAGTTTGCATAACTTCTACGAGAATTTACCGTGCAGACTGATTTTTTCATAAGGGCGTTGTTTAATCCAAATCAAGTCAGGGCGATAAAAAAAGCCCTGAGCTATCAGAGCCTTTTAACAGAACAACTTCTTGTTATATTTATTTTTCGGGAACGTGTTTCAAGGTTTCCACAAGAAAATCCCAGAATTTTTGCACGGTAGCGATATTCACTTTTTCATCGGGAGAGTGTGGCCATCGAATGGTTGGGCCAAACGAAATCATATCCCAATTCGTATAAACCGAGCCGAGCAATCCACATTCCAGACCGGCGTGAATAACTTTTACTTCGGGAATTTTACCAAATTTATTATTATAAATTTCTTTCATTTCTTTCAAAATGATTGAATCGGGATCGGGTTTCCAGCCAGGATAGTCGCCCGAACTTTCAGCTTCAAAACCAGCTGTTTGGAAAGCAACACGGACATCGGCAGCGAGTTTATCTTTGCCTTCGTCAACGAGGCTACGTTGTAAGGTATCTATTTCAATTTTACCATTTTCAGATTTGACAATGGCAAGATTAGTAGAAGTTTCCACAATTCCTTCAATTTCCTTGCTGATAGAAATAACTCCGTTGGGGCAATCGGCAATAGCTTTAAACAAGGCTGTTGTAGAATCGCTGTCGATGATTTTTGCAGGCATATCGACAGTTTCAACAGAAACTTCGACACCGGCATCGGTGCTTTTAAACTCGTCTTTAACAATTTCGCTGAATTCGCCAACAAATTTCTCGAAGTTTTTCTTTTTGTCTTTTGGTACGGTAACCACAGCAAAAGTTTCGCGTGGGATAGCGTTTCGCAAACTACCGCCGTTGATGTTTGCCAAGCGCAAACCGTATTTGTCGGTAGCAGTCATAAGCAAGGCGTTCATAATTTTGTTAGAATTGCCACGTCCGAGATTAATGTCAAGACCGGAATGACCGCCTTTAAGTCCTTTTACGGTTACTTTGAAGGATGTGGTTCCTTCATTAACATCTTCTTCGGCATACTTGCGAATGGCTGTAGTGTTTACGCCGCCGGCACAACCGATATACAATTCGCCTTCGTCTTCCGAATCAAGATTCAACAGGATGTCCCCACCAAGAAGGCCTGCTTTCAGGTTTTCGGCTCCTGTCATTCCGGTTTCTTCATCAATAGTAAACAAGCCTTCTACAGGACCGTGTACCAGTTCTTTAGATTCGAGTACGGCCATTGAGGCGGCAATACCCATACCATTGTCGGCGCCAAGTGTTGTTCCGCGAGCGGTAACCCATTCACCGTCGATATAAGCATCAATGGGGTCTTTTTCAAAGTCGTGATCAGTGTCGGAATTTTTCTGTGGTACCATATCGAGATGACCTTGCAAAATGATACCTTTACGGTTTTCCATGCCTTCGGTAGCAGGTTTCTTAATAACAATGTTTCCTACTTTGTCAACGATGGTTTCTAATCCGAGATCTTCACCGAATTTTTTCACAAATTCAACGACCTTACCTTCTTTTTTCGAGGGGCGTGGAATTTGTGTCAGGCTGTAGAAATGTTTCCACAGTGCTTTGGGTTCGAGATTGACTATTTCTTTACTCATTTTTTATTTAGTTTTAAATTATTACTAGACATTAAGAAATGTATGTCTTTTGTCAAGAAATTCGCCTGCAAACTTCAAACTTATAATTATATCTTCATATTCCAATAATTGATATTGAAGCAAAACTTTATTAACATCGTTACCGGTACTTATAAATTCCAAGATGGTTTGATCTGTTTTCCTTTTTCCAAGAATTTGCGGCTTTCCATTACAATTATTTTCATCTATAGCTATTCTGCCGGAAATGTATTTCATTTTTAACTAAATTTTACAAAGTCTAAAAATAAAGATTTTTTACAAGCAACAAAGCTCTATTTTTCAATGTTAGGCATTTCCAAACCATAGCCTTTTTTCTTGTCTTCGTTTTTCAAGAGGAAAGCAAATATCAGTGCCAAAAGGCCAAGTGATGTAAAAATAAGAATATCAATTTGGTAATTATATCTGATATTTAGTTTTTTAGTTTTAATAATCTTATAAGTTTCGTCTAATAATACTTTTTCTATTGAAGAAAGTTTGGCTTTTGTATTGCCACTCAAACTGAGGTTGTTAGCCAAACTAACATTTCTGTTTACAATTTCATTCCTTAAACTAACGGGATTGACGTTATTTTGAGAAACCGGCTTGTAAAATGTGGTTTGAACAATCGAATCAACAACATAACTTGCAGTTTTCTCTACGGCAACTTTAAATTGTTTTTTATTCAAGCGGATATCATTATCGGCAAGTATTTTAGTATAGCTTTGTTTGATAGAAGATTTTATCAGTGCTTTGTTTGGAGCAACTGCCGGATTTGTCGATTGAAGAACAATGCCGAGTAAAAGAGGGATAAGCATTAAACCTATATTTTGAATCCAGAAAATAACGGCATAAGCAGTTCCAAGTTGTTTTTCAGGAATAATTTTTGGTACCGACGGCCACATAGCGGAAGGCACAAGTGAAAAGGCAATGCCGAGAATTACAACCATAATTGCAGCAAACAACCAATTGTTGAGGAAAGGAACGGAAAGCAAGCCGTGAACCAATATCAACATCAATGAACCGATAATCATAATAGTAGCACCTTTTCCCTTTTTATCATATATATTTCCAAACAAAGGAGTTAAAAATATTGTCCCGAAAGGCAAAAGGCTTGGGATAAGCCCGGCAAGCTTAGGCGCTACATGATATTTGTTTATCATAAAATCGGTGGCATAAAACAAAAAAGGAAATACCGCACCATAAAACAGTACGCACAAAATAGCTATATACCAAAAACCTTTATTATTAATAATCACTAAAATATCTTTAATTCTAAAAGGTTCTTCTTCTTGCGTTTCCATATCTTTTTCGGAAGCGTCGAGTTTTTTATCTAAAACAATATATAGGGCAAAAGCAATAACACTGATAAACATAAGTATCAATGCCAGTAGAATAGGTGTTGAATAACTGAAATGAATGGCAAGAGGAAGGGAAATCGCGAGCGCAAGTGCTGTCCCCATACGTGCTATCGACATCTGCAAACCCATTGCCAATGCCATTTCTTTGCCTTTGAACCAACGAACAATAGCTTTTGAAACCGTAATGCCGGCTGCTTCGGTTCCTACACCGAAAATAGCAAATCCGATAGAAGAAATAAATACTTGTGAATTGATGTTGCCAATTAATGGAAGTGCTATATGTGCTCCGTCAGGAAATATGGTAACGATAGCCCAATAGTTGACGCCTGTTCCTAAGGCCATTAAAACGGTAGCCCCCATTCCAGTAATACGTATACCGACTTTATCTAGAATAATTCCACTAAAAATCAGCATAAAGAAATAAACATTAATCCATGCATAAGAAGAAGTATATGTTCCAAAATCAGAACTCGTCCAACCGAGTGCGCTTTCGAGCATAGGTTTTACCGGCGACATGGCGTAGTTGAAAAAATACGCTCCGAACATAGATAATGAAACAACTACCATTGCTGTCCAACGCGCTTTGGGCGATTCCCGTAAAGATTTTCTTATTGCTTCTGTCATAATAATTTTTTTATAAAAATGAAAGTAATTTTGAAGAACGGGCGAAAATAAGAATTTATTTGGGGTATTATTCAAAAATTAAAATAATATGGATTAATTCTTATTTGTATATATGTACAATTTGTTTGGTTTTGAAAAATTCTTCTTCAAAAATACAACTCAAAGGGTAGGTTTTCACCTTAGCCTTATTTAGTTTTTTCACCCTGTTTATTTCATCCCGAATATCAATTCCTTTAAGGTAAATAATGCCGTTGGCCACATCGTTAAATGCTTGTGAATGTATCTTGTAAAACGTCCATCGCACAAACACCTCAAGGTCAGTAACGGCTCGGCTTACCACAAAATCAAATGTGCGGGTAACCTGTTCTGCCCTGATTTGTTCTACCTCCACATTTTTTAAATCCAAAGCATGGACAACTTCTTTGACGACTTTAATTTTTTTGCCGATTGAATCAACAAGATAAAATTGAACTTCGGGAAACATAACGGCCAGCGGAATACCCGGAAAACCCCCACCTGTGCCGGCATCCATAATTTTGGTATAGGCTTTGAAAGGCAACAAGCGGGCAATGACTAACGAATGCAAAACATGATGCAGATAAAAATTATCCATGTCTTTGCGCGAAATAACATTGATACGGCGATTCCAATAATTGTAAATCTCGCCCACATCAGTAAACTGTTGCCTCTGTTTATCCGTCAGATTTTGAAAGTATTTGAAAATCAATTCCGCATTCATGATATTAATGTTTTTTTCCGAATAGAAAAATTATTCAAAATTACTCAAAATTCAAAGCTGTAGTATAAGCTGCCCGAAACGAGGTATTATGATTTTTTTTCAATACCAAAAATAAACACTCAACGCCAAATTATGCATATTACGAATTATCGTCTAAGAGCAGAAATTTATATTTTTCGGTTTATTTGTTTGAGATGATTATAGAATAGGTAGAATCTATTTTATAGTATCATGTTGAAAATTAGCATTATAAACTGACTTAATAATTGCCAAACACCATCTGTTGAAAAATATTTTTCACGTTTTTGCTCCATAAGCTAAAATACTCGTTGTATCTATAAACCGAAATTTTACTGATTGATGGCTACCTTATTTATATTCAACTTTAATTACCACAAAGAATAAAAGTAAAGCCAAATTACTTTTTCTCATCCGCTTTACTATAGCAAAGCACTTTTTCCGCGGTGTACCATTGTTTACCTCGAAACGCTTAGACCCACTCTCTTTTTGCAAAAAAAAAGCTACTTTCGATAATAGCATTTTCGTTGCTATCGGAACCATGAACTGCGTTGGCTTCGATATCGGTTCCATAAAGCGCACGGATACTTCCTTCGGTTGCTTGGGCAGGATTGGTAGTACCTATGAAGTCGCGATAAGCTTTCACGGCATTGTCTTTTTTTAGTACGGCAGCCACAATAGGTCCCGACGACATAAAATCGGTTAATCCTTTATAAAATGGACGCTCTTTGTGAACAGCATAAAATTCCATTGCCTGTTTTTTGGTCAACCGTGTAAGTTTCAATGCTTTTATATTAAATCCACCTTCAATAATTTTTGAAATAATAGCCCCCATATAGCCGTTGTTCAAAGCTTTGGGTTTAATCATAGTAAATGTGATATTTTCCAACATGTTTTTCCTGTTTATAAAATTTGCCGCAAAATTAAATTATTTCAGCAGAAAAGGTAATGAAATAATATTTTTTATGTGTTGAGAATAATCATTAATAATGTTTAACACCGGTGAATATTTTACACAGCCTTTGGAATGACAACTAAAAAAGGTTAAAGAAATTTTGATTACAGATTGAAATAATTGATTTGTGACTATGGGAAAACAATAACACGAGAATTTTATTTAGAAATCCTCATAACTTTACTACATAATTTTCTGTCAATACGGTAATCTCCTTGTAAGAAAGGCGTTGGAGTAGAGCTGAAAAAGTTATGCGCCGAAATATTTTATCATATAATCAAAATTTGAAACCCCAAATACTTCTGGCGTTTGCTAATTAATATCGTTGTAAAAAATTGAAAGAAGTACTTTTCTAACAAGCGAAATATATAGAGCTAAAGGAGGATTATCGAAATAGCCGGCAAACACTGTTTCGCGTAATAAATAACTTTTTTATTGGTTTCGCTTGCGTTGGCTATGCCTCCCGCAAAAGTCCAAAGCACAAGCCGACTTTAGCTGACCAAATGGTGCAACAGGGATCACGTTCTCGTACTTGCTTGAAACAAGTGCGAATTTTTTTTTTCGTATTTAGTGCTCGCCAAAAAACACCAATCTCTTCGTTGGACTCATGTTGAAGCACAGTCATTTACTTAAGTAAACTCTTGAACTTCAACATTTCGTCCGCCCCTACCTTGGCACATTCAGACAAACACACTTTGAAATACGATGTTTTCTACGAATACTATTTACAATGTCCCCAAGCCCAATCCGAATCCAAACTCCATTGCGATATTGGCTCGACACAGTTGTTATGAAAATGAATGGGTGGCATTTGATGCCCGTTGTTCCAAAATTAAATTAGTAATAGTTTAATTTTTCGTTACTAACGGGGGGAAATATTTGGTGTCTTAAAATGGATACGTAATCGAATATTCTGAAATGTTTTTGTGGAACTATTAATTTGCTCTTTCAGGGTGAAATCCATCAGTATATAAACTTTCCGGGGTGTTAAACAGGGATTAAAATAAATTAGGCTCCGGCCCGAAACTTTGTATTTGACGAAATAAAGTTACGGAAATCGACGAAGTATTTTTTTTGTTTTTCGAAATAGGGAGGAGCGTTAAAAAAAAGTTTGTTAAAGACTTCTATTGAACAAACCGGCTGGCGGGAAAGAGTACGAACGGCCACAGTTTATTTAAACTTTTGCAACGAAGAAAAAGTGTAAAAGAACAAATTGAAACTGATAAGTTATTTCGTTACAATTCTTTAATTTCTTAAAAAAGAATAATTAGAATAGCAAATCAAAATATTATTTAGCCGAATTTAAATTTTTGATTCTCCTATTAACTTTCTTGTAATAATTCGTATTTTTGCTCATTGTTGTAAGCAACACATTTTTAATAAGTCGTTATGATATTATGTTTATTTTGGCAGGATTATAAAGACCAAAACGTTATGAGTTTTATATACTAATACAATGAAATTATTATGGCATTTGATATAGATATGATTAAAGGGCTGTATTCCCGTTTCACCGAATGTGTGGAAGCCGCCAAAAAAATTCTTGGCCGGCCCATGACGCTTACTGAAAAAATTCTATACGCCCATCTCGACGAAGGAATTCCCAAAACTGTTTATCTACGAGGTGAGTCCTACGCCGACTTTCGTCCCGATCGTGTAGCAATGCAAGATGCAACAGCTCAAATGGCACTACTACAGTTTATGCAAGCCGGTAAGGAAAAAGTAGCAGCTCCTTCCACAGTTCATTGCGATCATTTGATTCAGGCTAAAGAAAGTGCTTACAAAGACCTCAACAGGGCAATTTTCACCAATCAGGAAGTGTATGACTTTTTGGCTTCTGTTTCAAATAAATACGGTATAGGATTTTGGAAACCCGGTGCCGGAATTATACATCAGGTTATTCTAGAAAACTATGCATTTCCGGGTGGTATGATGATAGGTACCGACTCGCACACACCAAATGCTGGTGGGCTTGGTATGATAGCTATTGGCGTTGGTGGTGCCGATGCCGTTGATGTGATGGCCGATATGCCTTGGGAGCTTAAATTCCCTAAACTTATTGGCATAAAGCTCACCGGAAAATTAAGTGGTTGGTTAGCGCCGAAAGATGTTATTTTAAAAGTTGCCGGCATTCTTACGGTAAAAGGTGGAACCGGCGCCATTGTCGAGTATTTTGGAGAAGGTGCACATGCTATTTCGGCTACTGGGCGCGCTACTATTTGCAATATGGGCGCAGAAATAGGAGCCACAACTTCAACTTTCGGATTTGATGAAGACACAGCCGAATACTTGCGCCGGACAGGACGTGGTGATGTGGCGGAATTAGCCGAAAAAATAGCGCCTTATTTAACCGGTGATAAAGAAGTTTACGAAACTCCCGAGAAATATTTCGATCAGGTTATCGAAATCAATCTTTCGGATCTTGAGCCTGCACTCAACGGCCCTTTTACTCCCGATTTGCGCAACAAGGTTTCCGAAATCGGTAAAAATGCTAAAAAAAATAACTGGCCAATGAATATCGAAGCCGGCCTTATCGGCTCGTGTACAAACTCGTCGTACGAGGATATTACTCGAGTTGCAAGCCTCGCAAGGCAAGCGGCTGAAAAAAGACTTAAAACTAAAGCTAAACTCTATATAACACCCGGTTCTGAACAAATTCGATATACCCTCCAAAGCGACGGTATCCTTCTTCTTTTCGAAAAAATAGGAATTACCGTTTTGGCTAATGCCTGCGGACCTTGTATCGGACAGTGGGATCGCGAAAGTGTAAAAGACGGACATCGCAATTCCATTGTTACCTCGTTTAACCGAAATTTTGCCAAACGCAATGATGGCAATCCCAATACATATGCTTTTGTTACATCTCCCGAAATGGTATTGGCCTACGCTATTGCCGGTACACTTGATTTCAATCCTTTAACCGATTATCTACCAAACCTTATCGGCGAATCAGTTAAACTTGATGCTCCCGATGGTTCGGTTTACCCCTCAAGGGGCTTTGTCGTGGAAGACTTGGGCTATCAAGCTCCCACCGAGGAGAGTAATAAAATTCAAGTGACTGTAAAACCCGATTCGAAACGCTTGCAACTGCTCACTCCTTTTGCAGAGTGGGACGGTAAAGATTTTGAAACATTGCATTTGCTTATCAAAGCAAAAGGCAAATGTACTACCGACCACATTAGTATGGCCGGACCCTGGCTCCGCTATCGTGGTCATCTCGAAAATATTTCGCAAAATTTGTTGATAGGCGCCGTAAATTATTTTAACGAAAAAACAAACTTTGTAAAAGACCAATTAACAGGTGAATATATGGCTGTTCCCGAGGCGGCTAAAGATTATCGCGACAATTCTAAAGGTTCTATAATTATTGGCGATGAAAACTATGGCGAAGGCTCCTCACGTGAACATGCCGCAATGGAACCTCGTTTCCTTGGTGTTAAAGCCGTATTGGTGCGCTCCTTTGCCAGAATCCACGAAACCAACCTGAAAAAACAAGGGGTTTTGGCAATAACTTTTGCCGATAAAACCGATTACGACAAAATAAGCGAAGACGATACTTTCGACATCAAAGGACTTGCCGATTTTGCACCCGAAAAACCGTTTATGGTTGTTGTTAGTCATTCCGATGGTGGTGTTGACGAGTTCCTTGTAAACCATACGTATAACAAAAACCAAATTGAATGGTTTAGAGCAGGTAGCGCGTTGAATTTAATCAGAAAACAAAATATATAAAATGTTTTTGTTCAATAAAAAAAAATCTTGCAAATTCAGGGCTTTTTTTGTAAGATTTCCTTCTGCATCGTTTTTCTAAAAACACTTCCGGCACGAAGTATTTCATAAGTCATTCGGTTTATGTCCAATATGTTTTTCCTTAAAAAGTATATACAAAAGAAAACTCCTTATTTTATAGTGTTTAATCAGAAAATGTTAAATTATAGGCTTGCGAAGGTGTGAAGACTATGAGTTTATTAGAGTAAATGATGGTTTATAAAGCGAATGTAACGAAGAAATTGATGTTTTCTAACAAGCAATAATTAATTCATAAGCTAATGGAGAGATAATTATTTTTTTATATTAAAAAAGAGCAAAATTAAATTTGTAGAAAATCTATGGTATCATAAAAGCACAAATAACAATAGCACTTTTTTTCAATATTCTTATTTCAAAATTGTAGGGGTACAAAAAATTTACGCAATAAAAATTTGCGATCAAGAGTGAATGGTCTTTAACATTGACAGCACTATTGCAGCAAATTGATATATGACAAGCCATTAGGATTTATGACTACTTCATTGACTTAAAACTATAATAGAGAGCTTAACAATTTTAGCTACTTTGATAAAAATGCGTATTTTTGGTCATATATGTCTTTCAACAATTATATTGTATAGTTCTGGCAGATGAATAAAAATCAAAAAAATATAAACAGATCTACTGCGAAAAAGACATACTATTTTAGTGCTAGATGCATAAAAAAAAAGAGTGAAAATAAAATGTTTGTTTACTAATCAAATGGCAGCCTTCAACTTAGCCAAACTAACTTTGCTAAATTTTCTTTCGACATATTGACGAGTAATATGCAATTTTCGCACTCTTTTTTTTGACGGCATTTCAAACATATCATCCATTAAAATAGCTTCTACGATTGAGCGCAAGCCTCTTGCTCCTAGCCTGTATTCTATTGATTTTTCTACGATAAAATCATATACAACCTCATCGAAAGTCAGTACAATATTATCCATTTTAAAAAGATGGGTAAATTGTTTAATCAAGGCATTTTTCGGTTCGACAAGAATACGTTTTAAGGCTTTGTCATTCAACGGGTTGAGATATGAAAGAATAGGTAAACGACCTACAATTTCGGGTATCAATCCAAATTTTTTCAGATCGGCAGGCGAAATGTATTGCAGCAAATTATTTTTGTCGATTTCGTCATCTTTATGATCTGCAAAAACATAACCCACCACATTCGTCCTCACTCGAGAGGCGATAATTTTTTCGATACCTTGAAAAGCACCTCCGGCAACAAACAAGATGTTTTTGGTATTTATCTGAATCATTTTTTGTTCGGGATGTTTGCGGCCCCCTTGCGGGGGAACGTTGACGACTGCCCCTTCGAGCAATTTCAGCAATGCCTGCTGAACACCTTCACCCGAAACATCGCGAGTGATTGAAGGATTGTCGCTTTTACGGGCAATTTTATCTATTTCGTCGATAAACACAATACCTTTTTCGGCAGCTTCGACATTGTAGTCGGCAGCTTGCAAAAGGCGGGTAAGAATATTTTCGACGTCTTCGCCCACATAACCGGCTTCGGTAAGAACAGTAGCATCGGCAATAGCAAAAGGTACGTGTAGCATGCGGGCGATGGTTCGGGCAAGCAGGGTTTTTCCGGTACCTGTTTCCCCAACCAACAACACATTAGATTTTTCTATTTCCAAATCATTCTTAACATTCAATTGGTGGCCAATACGTTTATAATGATTGTAAACGGCCACCGATATCACCCTTTTTGCCTCTTCCTGCCCGATAACATATTGGTCAATAAACGTTTTTATTTCGGAAGGTTTTTGCAAAGTGTGGTCTATTTTAAGCGAATCGGACTTTTTACTCTTAATTTCCTCATCAAGGATAACTTTTGCTTGTTCGATGCAATAGTTACAAATTTTAGCTTCAATACCCGAAACGAGCAGTTCAACTTCACTTTTGGGCCTTCCGCAGAATGAGCAATGTTCTTCGTTTTTTCGTGCCATAAGTCAGATAGTTATCGTTAGATATTACTTGCGAACTAGCACTTCATCAATCATACCGTAATCTTTCGCTTCCTTTGCTGTCATCCAATAGTCGCGATCGCTATCTTTTGCAATCTTTTTGTAGGTTTGTCCCGAATGTTTTGATATAATTTCGTAAAGTTCTTTTTTTAGTTTTAAAATTTCACGGGCGGTAATTTCAATGTCGGACGCTTGGCCTTGTGCTCCTCCCATCGGTTGATGAATTAGCACTCGCGAATGTGGCAAAGCGGTACGTTTTCCTTTTCCTCCGGCACATAGCAAAATAGCACCCATAGAGGCAGCCATACCGGTACAGATAGTAGCAACATCGGGTTTGATGTATTGTATGGTATCGTAAATACCTAAACCTGCATATATCGAACCTCCCGGAGTATTCAGGTAAATTTGTATGTCGCGATTTGGATCTGACGATTCAAGAAACAGCAACTGCGCTTGAATAATATTGGCAACATAATCGTCGATAGGAACTCCTAAGAAAATAATCCTATCCATCATCAATCGCGAAAAAACATCCATTTGTGCCACATTCATTTGACGCTCCTCAATAATTGTGGGCGAAATATAATTAGCATATACCGAGTTGTAGCGTTCAAGTGTTAAGCTGCTGATACCACATTGTTTCGTGGCATAATTTCTAAAATCTTTACTATTTTCGTTCATAATTAAGCATTGTTAGGTTTTGAAATGATTTTATTAAACTTGTCTTTCGAAACTTCTTCTTCTTTTCTACTGATTGCCGTCTTGAAAAAAGTAAGCAGTTTCCTTTCATATAGTTGATCGTGAATGTGTTTCTTTTCATTCTGATTCTTTAAAACTTGTTCGACAATAGTTTCTATTTTTGAGTTGCTTTTTTCTGCAACCATTTCTCTCGTAAAATAAGAACGAACAGCATCTTTAACTTCTTCGTCGGCTACTAGAATATCTTCTTTATTTGCTACGTTTTCCAGAATTTTTTTTTCGATCAATTGCCACCTCAACGATCTAACATAACTATCGTATTGCAGTTCGATTTGTTCTTGTGAAATTTTCCCTTCGTTGCTTTCATAAAGCCAGCGTTTTAAAAACTCGGTTGGGAATTTTATGTTGGCTATTTCCATTAATTTTGCTATCGAATCGTTAACAAATTGTTTATCGCAATCGGCTAAGTAATAATTTTCAATATTTTCTTTAAAATGTTTCCCAAACTCCTCTTCCGTTTTTATCTCTACATCAGGAAATATTTTTTTAAACAAATCCTCGGCCAATTCGGCTTTTTCCAAAAGAAAAATACTCGTGATTTCAAATTCCAAATTCTTATCAATATTTTCATCATCGCTCTGAACTCCAAGAATTTTGATTATTTTCTTTTTAGTGTCAAATAATTCTGAAGGGACAAAAGAAATCTTTTCCCCCACTTTTTTGCCGATAAACGTTTTTTGGTTTTTCTTGAGATTGATGTCTGAAATAGCAAAAGTAATTTCCTTTTTAAATCCACTATCCACAAGCTTTTCTGCCTTGTCAAGTTCTTTGATGTTTCCAGTTACCGTATGTTCTTCGGCAACTTCTTCGGTTACCTTTTTTTTACCGTAACGAACTAAAACATCATCAAGAGCTACATCAAATTCGCTATCCGAAATTTTAACAGTATAATAAGGTACTGTGATGTCCTTATTAATTTCCAACGTCATTTCAGGAATATAGGCAATATCGAAATAAAAGTCGAATTCCGACTGCATATCAACATCAAAGCTTGTAGCTTTTTCCTTGTTAGGCAAAGGAGCTCCAAATAGATTCAACTTATTTTCAATAATATAAGCATTGAGCGCGTCTGCAATAGTTTTGTTTATTTCATCGATCAAAACAGTTTTGCCATATATTTTTTTTATCACTGCCATCGGCACCATTCCCGGCCTGAATCCTGGCATAGAAGCTTTTTTTCTGTGCTTTTTCAGCTTTTGGCTCACCTGTTTGGCGTAATCGTCTTCTTTCAGGTTGATATGAATAATACCGGTCATTTTGCCGGTCGATTCCTGTGTTATATTCATCGAATACTTCTTTGATTAAAATAAAAAGTGCGGATGAAGGGACTCGAACCCCCACGCCTTGCGGCACTAGATCCTAAGTCTAGCGCGTCTACCACTTTCGCCACATCCGCTAAAAACATGTCAACATACATTACCCTACCCGAAATGAAAAACTTTTAAAAATTATTGTTTTATTCCTTCACCCAGCAACTTATAATCAACTCAATAACAAAAACAACTCTTCTAAATTTTCTCCTTTTAAGGGAGGCAAAGATACTGTTTTTTTAAAAAGAAACTATTTTTTAAGAAATGGGAAACAGATTATTTTTCTACTTAACAACTTGAAATCAATCAATAGAGATATATGTTTTTTGTTATCTGTTCTTATATTGTAATATAACAATTATGTTGAATAGAGATTAGTTTTTCTTTCACTTTTTTTACAATTCGGAAAACTTCAATTCGGAAAAAACATCTATCTTTGTATCTCTTTTTTTAAGAAAAGGGATATGAAGGATGAAGGAGAAATAATTCTACGGGCACCCGAACCCGAAGACATTGATTTTTTGTTGCATATCGAAAACGAACGGAAATGGTGGTATTTGAGCGGGACGCTTCTTCCTTTTTCGCGTTTCGATATGGAACAATATGTTTTTTCGGCCGACAAAGACATTTTTTCTAACAAACAAGTCCGGTTTATCATCGAATTGCAGCATAATAAAATGTCGTCAACAATTGGTACCATTGATTTGTTTGATTTTGAACCCATACATCGTCGTGCCGGTGTTGGTATTATGATTTTAGAAGAATTTCGGGGAAAAACCTATGGAACGACAGCTTTATGGCAACTTACCGAATACGCCTTTATACAATTGCAACTTCACCAGTTGTATTGCAATATTGAAGCCGATAACCAACGGAGTATCAGCCTGTTTACAAAACAAGGATTTGAAATTGCCGGTTTAAAAAAAGATTGGAATTTAAAAAACGGTAAATGGGTTGACGAATATGTTTTGCAACTGATAAATAGAGATAATTTGTAGCGTCGTCAACTTAAAAAAAAAAAATGGCATATTATCATTCGAGGTACAGCAGTAAAAAAAGAGTAAACAAAACACGGCGATCTGTTTTCAGGTTTCTTTTTCTTTTGATAGTTATCAGTTTAGCTACAGGTTATTTTTTGTATAACATCATTTACAAACCTAATGTATGGACACCTGATGGTAAGCCCGTTTCGATTTATTTGCCTACTGGGGCCAACTTCGATACTTTAAAAACAAAACTTTATAGTCGTGGCCTAATTATTCACAGGAACAATTTTGAGTGGTGGGCACAAAAGAAAAAACTTCCCGAATTGATTAAGGCCGGTTGTTATGTTATAAAAAACGGTATGAACAACAATCAACTTGTTGAGATGCTACGAACCGGCAGGCAAAAACCAATAAAAGTAACCTTTAATAATGTGAGTAATATTTATGAACTAAGCGGAAAAATATCGAAACAAATCGAAGCCGACTCACTCTCAATTATCAGTTTACTTACCGATAGCGTTTATGTTGCTAAAATGGGCTTTACGCCCAAAACCGTTGCCACTATTTTTATTCCCAACACTTATGAATTTTACTGGAATACTTCGTCCGAGGGGTTTATCAGTCGAATGTTTCGGGAGTATGTAAAATTTTGGACGTCAGAAAGAAAGCAACAAGCCGAAGCGCTTAGTCTTACACCTACAGAAGTGGTTATTTTGGCTTCCATTGTAGAAAAAGAAACCAATAAAAACAACGAGAAACCCAAAATAGCCTCGGTTTACTTGAACCGTTTAAAAAAAGGTTGGCGGTTGCAAGCCGATCCTACCGTGATTTTTGCTCTTGGTGATTACAGTATCCATCGTTTACTAAACGAACAAAAAAAAGTCAACTCGCCATACAATACTTATCAACACGGAGGTCTTCCGCCAGGCCCTATATGTATTCCGTCGATTTCATCTATCGAAGCTGTACTTAATCCTGTCAACGATAACTTTTTATATTTTTGTGCTAAAGACGATATGTCTGGCTATCATGTTTTTGCCCATACCAACCGGCAACATATTAGAAATGCACGCAAATACCAAGAAGCTCTTGATAAGATGCAAGTATTCAAGTAAATGCTGCGCTTTGCAAATTCAATATTCAAAGCCTAAGAGATAGTAACGAAATAACCTATCTGTTCTTAACTTGTTCTTTTACTCTTTTTCTTCGTTGAAAAAGCATTATCCGGTGTGAAGTTTAACTGAACTGTTTCAGAGTTTAAACAACGAAAAGAATATTTCCCGCTTATGTGTTATCTTCTTATAAATGTTCAAAAACATATCGGTAAGATTTGCTTTTTAAAGAATCATTTATTTCAGTCAATAACCTTAACAAAACTAAATTAAATTGTATTGAGCAAAATGGAATAGGTTGGGAATACTATTTAAGAAGCGTAAATAAAATGGTAATAAATCTTGGGCTTTCGCATGGTTTAGCAAGTATTATTGCATATTCTTTCAAAATAGCGTAATTTAATGAATTCCTATTATTTAATTGATGAATTAATAAATAATAGTATAAATTGTTTATTATCTACTAAAAATTCTTCTTAAAATAATTCTTTATTTCCAAACCATGTTTACAAAGACAGTAAACCTATATCAAATAAAGCAAGAAACAGCCGCCTTGCCTAATAATGCTATGTCGACATCGGTATTTCGGTAGCCATTTGTCATGCCTCGCAGGCACTTGGCCGTAAATATTGGGAACAGGAAGCCATAAACATATTGCTTCATTCGGCAAAACAACGTGATTTGAAAGAAAACGGGGTGGTGGATGCAGGTTTATGCCACGGTACCGTAAGTATTGTACACCTTTCAGGTCTTTATCGACCTGAAAAGAGGAAGTGCCGCTGCCCTGTATTGCCCACTGGAAACAGAGGCACTTTATTGTCGTCTATGAGATTAAAAGCCACAAGGGACTTATTAAAAGAAGAAATGGCAGCCGGCAGATTGCTTCTATTATCCGTACCCCTGATTTCTTTCGATATAAGCGCAAATTTTCCCTGTAATCCTATCCCTTACCACTTCTCCTCATCATACCAAACTATATATGTTGACAGCTCTACGGGACCAATAATCTCTTTCTGCTCTTTAACGGTTTCGGGATAATAAATTTCCTCGGGACAAAAGACAAGATAGATTCCGCGCTTCAGTCCGAGACTTTTGCAATAGTAGGCCAACTGCTTTTTGCCGTCAAGAAATTTTGCAGGGCTGTGGTAAACTTTTGTTTCAATCAGAAACTCATCGGCAGCAATGTTTATTATCATATCGCTTTTCCCAAGCCCGGTATCGGCTTCGCTATATATTTTCCCCTTTAACTCTCCCACTACCGCTGTTATAAATGTCTCGAAACTATAGATCAATGCCGACTCTTTAATGGATGTGGATTTTCCGTTTTCGTCTTTCTCCATAAAGACTTTAAATCCACGTCGTTTTACATAATCTTTGAAAGTGTTGATCAGTTTTTCAAGTTTTAAATCACCTCTTTCTGTAAAATATTCAGGTGCGTAAACGATTCTTGCCATCAATCGTTGTTCCGCCGTTGGTATAAGGGTAAAATGCATCGTATAACCTCTTTTTGTAGAAAGGTACCCAAAAGGTAATAAAACCATTCTTATCTTTTTTTATTAAACCGGTGGTATGCAGTTGTTTAATGCTTGGCCTATCTATTTTAAAAGGTATTTTATCTTCCGTAAAAAGCAAGCGTTCGACCAGCATTCGCTCTTTTTTGGCAACCTTTAATATGTTTTCAAAATTTTTATCAATAGTTTCGGTCAAATACCAATCCTCCACTTTCAGGTAATCGTCACTGGTAAGCGGATTTTTATCGGGCTAATCTTCGGTAAGTTTTTTAGCAAAACCGTTTACCAATCCCGGCTGCCCTGCCGTGATGCGATAGGCGTTGTGTTTTACCCTTTCCTCGAAAAGTTGTCCGGTTTCCTTTTCATGCTGTTCCAAAAGCACAAAAACTTCATCTTTAGTAAAATATGGTACCTCCAAATTATCTGTAATGTTAAAAGGCGAAGCATTATCGCTGATGATACACAAAATATTTGAAACACCCACGAGGATTACGCTTTTGAGATAGTGACCTTCGCGCGAGTGAGATGCGTTTCGTATTGAGTGCAAAAAGTCATTGAAATATTCTTGATTTATTCCTCCTAATTCATCAATAATTAGGACACATTTTTTATCGTTAATTTTTTCAATTTGATAAAAAATACGTGATAATTCATTATGTTTGAATTTAATATTCCAATTCAGGCTAACCTATTCGCATAATCTTTCTAAAAATGCTTCTTCACTTGCTTTACGATAGTTCTCAAAATTTATATGTGCAACTTGGTATCCGATGTTTTCCAATTCCCAAGCAAGCATCCTGAAATAGGTGCTTTTACCTGTTTGGCGCGGCGCCCAAATGGTGAAATAACGCTTCTTTTCAACTAACGAAATGCCCTTCTTAATAAGTTCTTTTCTTTCCAAAGTATAATGCTCTTTCGGAATATTTGGCCCTGATGTATTGAAATATCACATTTTCCTGCCGTTTTGTTTTTCCTGCCAAAATTAAGTATAATTCCGTAATAGTACACTGATTGTTATGATGGATTATGATTTTAGATATTAATAAATCAGTCCCATCAGTCAAATCAGTGTGCTATTGTTTGGGGAGTATTATACTTTTCATCTTCTTTTTTGTTAACACTTACCGGTTATAGTTGTTGACTTTTCATTTTTTCAACAATTGTTTTCCATGAATAGTTAATGCCTAGTTAATGCCTGACGATTTGAGTTTCAGGTGTATATACCATTTTATCTGATATGCTGTGATGCCTATCCAATACCGAGACTTTAAAAGACTTAAACCATTATTTAGTGCAAACTACTTTTGCGTTTGTCCGCTTTGTCGCCACTTTTCTACAGTAGCATACATTTGCTCTCGCTTTTTTTTCTTGTTATATTCTAAAAAATTTGAAAGCAAACATAGAATGCCGACGCCCGTAATATATGTGGCTTATGGCCGAAGGGATACGTTGTTTCTACGTTTTATGCAGGTTGTAAACCGGAGATGTTTAAATATCAAGGTTTTTTAATTTAGTAATTGCGGGAAATAGATTATCAGCCGGTATAATTCAATATTTCCTTAATTTCAGTTATGGATTTATTGGTTAACTTAGAAGTTTCTTCTATGCTTATACCTGATTTTATTAAATTCTTTATTATTAAAATAACATTCTTTCTACTATTGTTTTTCTAATAAAAGACCGTTTTTTAGAACAGATGGCATCATAATTTTTTTGTTGTGGATCGGGAAATCGCTTGTCATTTGCTTATTTTTACAGAAATCTCATTTCGTTGTTACTTCTATAACCGATAGTATTACTTTTGTAAAGTATTTAATTTTTAAATATTGCCGTGCGAAATTTTGTTATAATTTTATTGGTGGCGATGACTATTTTACCACAATTAATTTTTGGACAATCTGGTAAACGTGCTGTTAATGGTCAGATAAAAGACAGTGAAAGTGGGGAGTTTTTGGCAGGTGCAACAATTTTTATCAGCAAAACAAGCAGTGGAACGGTAAGCAATGAATATGGTTATTATACGCTGAATTTGCCGGTAGGGAAAAATCATATTCGATATTCTTACATTGGATACAATGATTCGAATCTTATTGTGCAAATAAATTCGGACACCACTATCAATGTTGAGTTAAAGCCGCTTTCCGAACAACTACAGGAAATAGAAATAAAAGTACAATCGGCGCGCGAAAACATTACGTCAACGCAAATGTCGGTAAATAAGCTTACTGCTGCCACCATTAAAAACATTCCTGCATTTATGGGGGAAGTTGATTTGGTGAAAGCCCTACAACTTTTACCTGGTGTAAAATTTGTTGCCGAAGGTTCATCGGGTTTCAGTGTTAGGGGTGGCAGTCCCGATCAAAATTTGGTGATGCTTGACGAAGCCACCGTTTACAATGCCGGCCATTTGATGGGTTTTTTTTCTGTTTTCAACAGCGATGCCGTAAAAAGTGTAACACTTTACAAAGGCGACATACCCGCTGCTTATGGTGGCAGACTTTCATCGCTTGTGGACGTGCGTATGAAAGAAGGCAATAGCAAACAGTTTCACGGGCAGGGAGGGGTTGGGCTTATTGCAGCACGACTGTTGTTCGAAGGTCCGATTATAAAAAACAAAGTTTCGTTTATGGTCAGTGGCCGGCGCACCTATGCCGATCTTTTTTTGAAATTATCGTCTGATGCAAATATCAATCGCAATCAACTTTATTTTTACGATCTGAATACCAAACTCAACTATAGTATTAACGAGAACAATCACATTTTCTTTTCGGGTTATTTCGGGAAAGATGTTTTCAAAAACAACTTTTTTCAAATGAACTGGGGTAATGCCACCGGAACATTTCGCTGGAATCATCTTTTCAGCAAAAAAATATTTTCCAATTTTACTTTTGTTGTCAACAGGTTTAACTACAATCTGGGGCTTGCCGAGACGAATCCACGGGCGTTTATGTGGCAGTCGTCGCTAACCGATTACAACTTAAAAGGCGATTTTGCATGGTTGCTAAATTCAAACAACAAAATCAAATTTGGTTTTTCAAGTATTTACCACAACTTTTTTCCCGGCAAAATAACAGGAATAGGGACGCAGGCTGTTATTAGCGAATATGCCCTCGACAACAATTATGCATTGGAAAGTGGAATATATATGAGTGATGAGCAAAATGTTGGAGCGCGCTTTACGTTGAGATACGGTTTACGCTTTTCGTTGTTTAACAATATTGGGCCGGGTATATCTTTTCATTTCAACACATACGGAAACGTTACAGATTCAACTGTTTTTGGAAAAAACAAATTTTTCAACACTTATTGGGGTTTAGAACCTCGCCTTGGCATATTATATCAATTAAACGAAAACTCCTCATTAAAAGTAAGTTACACTCGTATTTTTCAATATATTCAGCAGGCGCAAAATTCAAGTGCCGGCAATCCTCTCGACATTTGGTTTCCGGCTAGTCCCAATGTCAAGCCGCAAATCGGCGACCAAATTGCCCTTGGTTATTTCAGAAACTTCAAAAAAGATATGTTTGAAACTTCTGTGGAATTGTATTACAAAACCATTGAAAACGCTGTAGATTTTAAAGACCATGCTGATCTGCTTTTAAATAAATATCTCGAAGGCGAATTGCGCTTTGGCAAAGGTTATGGCTATGGTTTAGAACTAATGGTAAGAAAAAACGGCAATAAAATTAGTGGTTGGATTAGTTATACTTATTCGAGAACTTTCCGGCAAATCAAAGATATTAATAATGGAATACCTTATCCGGCAACTTACGACCGTCCAAACGATTTTTCGCTGGTGATGAACTATCATTTAAACACGCAAATAAGTTTTGGACTCAACTGGGTTTTTCTAAGCGGGCAACCTGTTACATTTCCTGTGGGCCGAATGGGAATCGGGAATACTATAGTGCCAATTTATTCGGGACGCAATGAATACCGTCTCCCTGACTATCATCGTCTCGACCTTTCGTTTACGTGGAGCGAGAAACAAAAAGCGAAAAGAAAATGGCATAGCGAAATAAATTTTTCCATTTATAACGCTTACAACCGGAAAAACCCTTGGGTTATCAATTTTAAAACCGACCCCAATAAACCTAACCTAACTTATGCCGAAATGACTTATATTTTAGGATTTCTCCCTGCTATAACATATAATTTTAAGTTTTAAAATGAAAAAGGTTTATCAACATATTATTCTTTTGACTTTGATTTTAGGTGGCCTTGTTTCGTGTACCGAAAAAATTGATATTAAATTAAAAAAAGGCGACGTTAAGCTTGTTGTCGAAGGCTATTTGTTTCAAAACGATTCTGTTTCGTGGGTACGGCTAACCAAATCGGCAGGTTATTTTTCCGATACTCCACCCGAAGCCGTAAAAGATGCTATAGTTTCGATAAGCAGCGATTTATTTACGTTTCAGCTAAACGAAAAGCCTGACAAACCCGGCTATTATTTTGCGCCCCGTAATATAAAGCTACCTTCGGGAAAAAAGTATCGTTTGAATATTGTTTTAGCGAAAGCAATAGGTAATAAAACACATTACGAAGCAAGTACAATGATGCCTAAATTTAATACGGTAATTGATTCGGTAACCATAGAACTTATTCCGCTTGTCGGACGTTGGCTTGTTCGTCTTTATGCTAAAGATTCTCCCGGAAAAGATTTTTATATGTTTAACAGTATGTTCAATAACAAACTAATTACCGATACTATCTCACGCAAAATCGTGATTGACGATGTTCTTTTCAACGGACAATATATTAAGGGAATTGGGGTACAAATACTTTATTATAGAGAAATATATCCTGGAAAATATTATACACTGATTATTTCAGAAATAACAAAAGAATATTACGATTTTGTAACGCAAGTTCAAGATGAGATTAGATTCAAAGATCCTATTTTCAGCGGTCCCCCGTCCAACGTAATCACTAATATAAGCAATGGTGCAGTGGGTTTTTTTACTGCTTATCCTTCCATTCGCTATCGTGTTTTGGTACCGGCACAACCATAGAAACAATTCGGAAACAGTAGAATACTACAAACAATAGGTTGTTTGCGCCATTATTTAGGATATTGATAAATGAACAGGTGCTAAAAAACATAATAATGATTTGCAGCACAATTATTAAAAATTTATAAACCTATCAAACAACCGTTTACTATTTCTTCATTTGTTTTGTTAGCGGGATACGCTGACCGTTTTGGTAAGATACTACAAAAGCATCATAGAACACGCCTTCAGCTCTTATTTTTCGACTTTCGGCAAGTGCGGCCTGATAGCTCGAAAATGAGCCTATCGAATAAAGATATAATCCGTTTTGAAAATGTTCGACAACAGGATAATCGAGATTATATTTGATACGAAGTTGTTCAGCATCGGCTTTTCGTTGAGCTTTAGCCATTATCTGTACTCTGAATTCAACTCCTTGAGGGTGTGTTGCCGGTATCGGCATCCGTATGGGTTTTGGAGGTGCTATCGTCATAGTTTCCGGTTCTGGTTGAACGGAAACATTTTTGCGATTTTTGTTTTCAGGACGATAGCCGTAAAGAGGTATTACCGCAATGGGTTGTTTTTCTTTCTCGCCGTATTCTTCACCTTTAGTGGTTGGCTTTGTAACCCTACGGCCCCAACCCGAATTAATCGAATAAGTTACACCTATTTTAACGTACATTATTTGGTCGTACTTAAAGCCATCGTGCCAAACATCCACGTCGTCATTTAAAACAGTTCGAAAATCCATACCGAGATTGGCAGTCCAATGTTCGGCAAAGCGATAAGTTGTTTCGAGGCCTACAGGAACAACAAAAGCGTTACTTTTGTACTTTGTCCCACCGATAAGTTGTCCGCTACCGAGCGATATGCCCGTATTATTATCGACAAGAGTTGTTTTCCAAAAGCCACTGCCTATTCCAAGGCTCCCGATGAGTGAAAAATTCCTGTGGCTATTGTAGCCATCAAACAAGTTGACAAAATCAAGGTAGCCCCTGAAATTGAAATCAAAATAATGACCGGTCAACTGTAAATCTACGCTGGAGTTGTTTCCCATTTGGGTTTTATGGCTTTTAAGGCCGGTATAATATATATTGAGACCTGCTCCGAATACCGGAGAAAACATTTTTCGTCCGGTAAAATCACCGGAAAAGGTCGTTTCGCCTTTAAGTTTCTGGAAAAAACTATGATTGCTAATATCGCCGTAAAACTGACTAAATCCAATACTGGGAGAAAAATACCAATTAGACAAGAAATTTTGGTTTTGTCCGAAAACTTTCACACGAGGCAGAAAAGCAAAAAACATTACAGATACAAAAAGTATGAACTTTGTAATATGTTGTCTATGACTTCTTTTAGGGAAAGAAAAATCAGATAAAGTATTTAGATTCTTAAAATTTAGATTATAATCATCGTTCATTTTGACTGGTTTGTTTGACTTCATCTTTGCAATATTCCATAATATAATCGTTTGCCGGTCCAAAGCCGAGTTCATAGGCTTTAAGCCAATCTTTACAGGCTCCGGTCATATTGTTCATGTCAAATTTTGTAACGCCTCTGTTATAATAGTTTTTTATCCAATTGGAATAATCCATTACGTTTTTTGGTTCCAGATCAAGAGCTTTATTATAAAACCCGATGGCGTCGCTATATTTTTGCATTTTACTTTCGGCATTACCGAGATACGAATATATTAGAAAGTCGGTGGGATTAGGATTTATTTTAAGTGCTTTAAAAAAAAAATTAATAGCACTGGGGTAATCACCGGTTTTATATTTCAAAACGCCCCAGTTGAAATAGTTGTGATACGGATCACGTACCATAGTTACATCGTGATCGACCTTGATATAGTTTTCTTCGGCACCACGAATAAAAGCTTTGAACTTATAGAAGTCCACTTCATAAAAGCTACGATCGAAAATTCTTTTCCAATTGTCAGGTGCGGTATATACCGTGGGCAAGTATGCATCGTTGAAAGATTTAATCATGCGAAAACGACAAACTTCTTTATCGCCGTTTTTGATAGGAAAAATAGCCAAAATAAGGTTCCAGTCATTAATAGTCTCAGCATTTTCAACCCTTTGCACTTGCCCCGTTAATATGTCTTCCCAGTGTTTAGTTTTGTATTGTTTAATAGTTCCTCGGGCAAAAACATTTAGATTCACTGTATATCTTTGGTTCCACGGAATATTGTTTGGCAATATTTCTGCCAGTTTTTTCCCACTGAAAACATAATAATCCAACGACTTATAACTTTTCCAACCTTCTTTCAAAATAGGAAATTCGTATGCGCCATCGTGATATTTTTTTATTAACACATTATATTGCCGGTCATCTATCATCAGTTTACGCATCTCTATAACAATAAAATTATCGTAGCCTAATTTTCTTTCGGGACTGGTACTTTTATTAGTTTTCTCATCCATAAACGGAATTCTGTTTTCGTCCGACAACCAGCGTCCGTTATCCTGCTTCGACCAACCTTTGGCACTATCAATACTTCCTTCAACGCCGCTAAGCGTTGAAAAATTAATTAGATCGTTTTCATCAGGTTCTTTACATTTTTTACTATTGTTGTTGCTTTGTGCTTCCACAAAAAAGGGTGTCAACAACAATGCAATGATTAACATTTTGATAACTAACTGTAGATGTGCTTTTATATGATGCATAATAATTTTCCCGATTAATTTTGAAAAATGTAAATGTAAACAAAAATACTTGCTCACAAAAATAAATTGACACTTAATTTAATAATTTATTAACAACCAAAAAAACAGTTAAAATCATCATAATCAACTCATTAATATTGTATTTTGTTGAAAATTCAATAATCACTATTATAAGTTTATCTTTTCTACAATGCTTCGTGCAGCTGAAAAAGCTTTCTCAATGCCTTGTGCATCTTTGCCTCCTGCCATAGCCAAATGAGGCTGCCCGCCACCTCCACCTTTAATGTAATGTGCAATTTCTTTAATAATTATTCCGGCATTTAATTTTTTTTCGTTAACCAATTCATCCGACAAAGCTACAAAAAGATTAACTTTTCCGTTGTGGACAATGGCAATAACCACAAAAACGTTGTTGGCCATTGAGCGTAACTTATGCGCCAAATTTTTAACATTTACCGGATCGTAGTCAATTTTTCTTGCTACAAATAAGATATTTTTAAGCTTTTCGGCTTCTTCAAAAAGTTCTTTGCTCACCCTTAATGAATTCTCATTTTGGTAAATTTCGATTTTTTTCCGGAGAATAACATTTTCCTCAATCAGTTGCTGAACAGTGTGTAAGGTGTCTGATTGAATTTTAAATAAACTTTTGATATTGTTTAAAAGGGTTAATTGTTTAGTGAAAAATTCTTCAGCTTTATCGGCTGTAATGGCTTCGATACGTCGCACACCTGCGGCGATTCCGCTTTCGGAAACAATTTTAAAACATCCGATTTGGCCGGTGGCTTCCACATGAGTTCCTCCACACAATTCAATGCTATAATCGGGGTCGAAAGTAATTACCCTCACTTTGTCGCCGTATTTTTCGCCAAAAAGTGCCATAGCTCCTTTGGTTTTGGCTTCTTCTATAGAAATGCCATCCTCAATCTTTAATGCAATATTTTCTCTAATTTTTAAATTTACGAGATGCTCAATAGCTTTAATTTCTTCGCCGGTAGTTTTTGTAAAATGCGAAAAGTCGAAACGTAGCCGGTCGGCATTTACCAATGAGCCTTTTTGTTCGACATGTATTCCTAATACTTTGCGTAATGCTGCATGCATTAGGTGGGTGGCACTATGATTGTTAGCTATTAATCGACGCTTATTGGCATCCACTTTGGCAATAAATACCGATTTGGGATGTTTGGGTTTTTCTAAACATATATGAATCCAAAGATTGTTTTCTTTTTTGGTATTGATAATATGCAAGGTTTCGTATTTGGTAATTAGCTCTCCAGTGTCGCCAATTTGTCCGCCTGATTCGGCATAAAAAGGTGTTTTATTAAGCACTACTTCGTAAAAGGTTTTCTTTTTTGCCACCACTTTGCGGTATTTCAAAATTTTGGCTTCATTTTCTAATTGCCAATAACCTGTAAATTCGGTTTTGTTGTCCGACGTTCCCACCTCTATCCAAATGCCCGAATCTTTGGCGGCATCTTGTCGCGAACGCGCTTTTTGTGTTTCGAGACCTTTGTTGAACCCTTTCATATCCACAACAAATTCTTTTTCACGTGCCATTAGTTCTGTAAGATCAATGGGAAAGCCGAAGGTGTCGAATAGTTCGAAAGCAAAGGCGCCGGGAATAATTTTGATGTCGGAATGATTTTCGAGAAACTGATCGAAACGATGGATGCCGAGAGCCAAAGTTTTCTGAAAAGCTGCTTCTTCTTCCTTTATTACCTGTGTAACAAGGTTTTGCTGCAATTCAATTTCTGGAAAAGAAACTTTCATCTGTTCCACAAAAACAGGGAGCAGTTTATAAATAAAAGGTTCTTCTATTTTTAGAAAAGAAAAACCGTAGCGAACAGCACGACGCAAAATGCGGCGGATTACATAACCTGCTCCCGTATTCGACGGCAATTGACCGTCGGTAATGGCAAAAGCTACGGCTCGCAAATGGTCGGCAACAACGCGCAAAGCAGTATCCACATCTTCATTTTTGCCATATTCGACACCGGCAATATTAACCAACGCTTGAATCAGCGGTTGAAAAATATCCGTGTCGTAATTTGATTTAACTCCTTGCAAAACCATTGTTAAACGCTCGAAACCCATGCCGGTATCAATGTGTTTTTCAGGTAATATCTCAAGGTTTCCATTGGCTTGCCGGTTGAACTCAATAAATACCAAATTCCATATTTCGATAACTTCAGGATGGCCTTTGTTAACTAATTCACGTCCTGATATTTTTTTCTTTTCTTCATCATTGCGCAAATCAATATGAATTTCGGAGCAAGGGCCGCAGGGGCCTGACTCACCCATTTCCCAAAAGTTGTCTTTTTTGTTGCCATACAAAATCCGGTCTTCAGGTACGATTACTTTCCAATATTCAAAGGCTTCGTTGTCGGTTTTCAAACCATAGAGCTTATCTCCTCCGAAAACAGTTACGTACAAATTTTCTTTATTAATTTTATACACTTCCGTCAACAGTTCCCATGCCCATTTTATGGCTTCCTTTTTAAAATAATCGCCAAACGACCAGTTACCGAGCATTTCAAACATCGTATGATGATAAGTATCGTGTCCCACTTCTTCAAGGTCGTTGTGTTTGCCCGAAACACGCAAACATTTTTGAGTGTCCGTTACACGGGAATGTTTTGGCGGCCTATTACCGAGAAAAATATCCTTGAACTGATTCATTCCCGCATTAATAAACATCAACGAGGGATCATCTTTAATTACCATTGGTACTCCCTGAACTATTAAGTGATTTTTATTTTTAAAAAAATCAAGAAAGGTCTGCCTTATTTCGTATGAATTCATTTTAAGGTTATTAACAACATTATGTGAATTATTATTATTTATAAAGTTGCAAATTTACGGTAATTAATTAATTTTGCATTCAATTAAAGGAAAACAATGGCGAAAACCAGATATGTTTTTAACGATAAAACGCTGGCGTACGAGGAGTTGATATACACTCCGGCGCAAAAAATCTTTCGGTTCTTTATGTTCCTAATTAGCGCTTTGGCGTTGTCGGTGATTTTAATTTTCCTGTCGTTTACTTTTTTCGATTCACCTAAAGAAAGGATGCAGGCTCGTGAAATTACCGAGTATAAGTTGCAGTACGAAATTATGAACAAAAAATTGGATAAGTTACAACAACTTGTTGTTGAACTTGCCAATCGCGATGATAATATTTACCGTGTAATTTTTGAGGCCGAACCTATTTCTAAAGAAATACGTGAAGCCGGTTATGGTGGCGTTGACCGTTATAGCAAACTCGAAGGCTACGATAATACGCAACTATTGGTGGAAACTGCCAAAAAACTCGATCGCCTTACAAGCGAAATTTATGTGCAGTCGAAATCGTTTGATGAAGTGTTTAAAATGGCCCGTAACAAAGAAAAGATGCTGGCGGCCATTCCTGCCATTCAGCCTGTTAAAAATATCGACCTCAAACGAATATCATCATATTATGGTTATCGTATCGATCCCATATATAAAGTGAAAAAGTTTCATGCCGGAGTTGATTTTTCGGCACCTAAGGGTACCCCCGTTTTTGCCACCGGCGACGGAATAGTGATTAAAATAAGACGCTCGAAAAGAGGCTATGGCAACAATATCGAAATTGACAATGGATATGGCTATCACACCCTTTTTGCTCACCTAAGTGCTTTTAAAGTAAAAAAAGGACAAAGAGTTAGAAGAGGACAAATTATCGGATTAGTGGGTAATACCGGTAAGTCAACAGCTCCGCATCTGCATTATGAAATTAGGAAAAACAATAAAACGGTAAATCCTGTTTACTACTTTTTTAACGACCTTACTCCCGAAGAATACGAAAAAATGCTGGAGCTGTCGAAAATGCCTTCACAATCACTTGATTAATGGGGTATTATGGCAGTAAAAATTTATTACCGAATTGGAGAAATCGCCAAAATGTTTGACGTAAATCCGTCCTTGATACGCTATTGGGAAAAGGAGTTTCATTTTATTAAACCCCGAAAAAGCAGCAAGGGAACACGATATTATTCCCAAAAAGATATTGATCGTTTTGCAATAGTTTACCATCTGATAAAAGAAAAGGGGATGACCATTCAAGGTGCTAAAGAATATTTTGGAAAATATCATTACGAAAAACCAGGTGGAAAACTTAATGTTATAAATACTCTTACACGAACAAAACAATTGCTAAAGGAAATAAGAAATGTACTATTTGAGGCTTTGGAAAAACCCCAGGAGAAAAAACAGCCATAAAATAAATAACGTAGCTATTGTTATCTCATACGATGATGAAATTTAAAGCAATAAAGCATTATGGATTTAAAAATAACCGGAAAATGGTTTTTTGTTGGCGGTGCCGGCAGTGGCTTTGGCAAAGCTGTTGCCATTCAGTTAGCTAGAGAGGGTGCACGGATTCTTGCCGTAAGTCGCACCGAACAAAAGTTGCAACTTTTGCAAAGCTCATTTCCCGAACAAATAGAAATTCTTTGCGGAAATCTTTTCGACATTAATCTTCATCCCGAAATTATTAAAAGACTTAAAAATTTCGAGCTTTCCGGTGCATTTATCAATGCAGGAGGACCGCCGGCGGGTGGATTCTACGAAATAAATCAGAGCCAGTGGGAAGAAGCATGGAAAACCGTTGTAAGTTGGAAAATCGCTTTGACCAAGAGTCTTGTACCATTGATGCGTAGGCATAATTATGGTCGTTTACTTTTTCTCGAAAGTGTGTCGGTAAAACAAGCAGTGCCCAACCTTATTTTGAGCAATGCTTTGCGTCCGGCGGTGGTCGGTTTTGCCAAAACCATTGCCAATGAAGTAGCTGCCGACGGTATCACCGTAAATGTTTTGGCTCCAGGCTACCATACTACGACTGCTATGGAAAGACTTTTTGCTAAAAAAGCATGTCGTGAAAACATCAGCAATGAAGAAGCCAAACAATCGTTTGAAAATGAAATACCCGTAGGCAAAATTGGCAAACCCGAAGAGTTGGCAAGTCTGGCTATGTGGCTTCTTTCGCCTTTGTCGCGCTATGTTACAGGTCAGGTTATTGGCCACGACGGTGGTATGGTAAAAGGTTTTTTCGGATAATGAAGTCAAAGAAAACTAACAGTATTGGTTGTTGATGGGCAGTTGTAAAACTAATAACATTACCTAATAATAAGATTACATAATAATTTGATGTGCCCGATACATTGGAAAGATTATATAAACTGAACTCGGGAATGCCTGTTTTTTTGTTAATAAAAAAAAACTAAATAATATTTTGAGAGGATAGAATAGTAAATTCTTGAAAACTGACAATAATACCCCTTACTTATTAGGGACTTGCACCCTCCAGAACATTTCCCCCTCTATCCCTGCTGCTTTTTAATAATAAATTTGTATTTTTGATGTTTTTATTTAAACCATTGTGTACGAGCATAAACACAGAGAAAACAAACATGTATTTTGTCACTGAGATATTAAAACAATTTGCAACAATAAGTGAGAAAGCCAAGATTGAATTGGCAGAAATGGTTATAAAAAGAGAACTTCCGAAAGGTACATTACTTTTGGAAGAAGGTAAGACATGCAAATATTTGAATTTTTTAGAAAGTGGTTTTGCAAGAGCATTTTATTACCAAGACGGAAAGAAGATTACATCTTGGTTTGCTTTTGAAAACGACATTGTTGCTTCAATGTATTCGTTTACCACTCAAAAACCAAGTTTTGAGAACATCGAAATCATTGAAAATAGTGTGTTTCATAGTATTTACTTCGAACAGTTGGAGAAACTTTACCGAAAATATCCCGAATTTAATTTAATAGGGCGACTCCTTATCGAAAAATATTTCATCGAATTGGAAGAACGGATTTTGTCATTACAAATCCAACCTGCCAAAGAACGATACCAAAAAATATTAAAAAACCAGCCGGAGCTTTTACAGCGGGCGTCTCTTGGACACATAGCTTCTTATCTGGGTATTTCGCAAGAAACATTAAGCCGGATCAGAGCTAATATTTAAGTCGACTTTCACTTTTTGACTTTTGTCAAAAGATAAATCATAATAAAGAAATATTTTTGCAGTCTTGTTTTAACTAAATATGTTTTTACAATGTCCATAGATGTTTTAGTTACATATCCATTGCAATTTTTCATTGCAACTATATTTGCGCAAAATCAAATGGTGAGAAATTTGTTATCGGAAGATAAAGAGGGTATTACCGAAGTTTACGAGAATAATGGCAAGATATATAGTAAAATAGTTTGGCTTAAAGAGTCTGATAGTGACAAGTGTGTACGATATACCGATAATGAAAATCCTGACACGATATTAAGGATACGCCCTTTGCTTAATGTAGTAATTTCTAAAGATTTTAATTACAAAAATAACAAAGGGAAACGCATAACTTTCTACGAGTTGAAGAGTGGGAAAACCTATACTTGCATAATGTGGCTAACCTATAAAAACATATTAAAAGATAGAGGTTGCCTGAGTATTTTTTATCAGAATTTAAGTTTGGACAAAAACGAATTAAAAAAATGATGAAGGGCAAAATTTATTCAATAATCAGCTTTAAAAGAAATAAAAAAATGACATTCATATATTTGGCAATAGCAATACTTGCTGAAGTTACGGCGACAAGTGCCTTAAAGGCTTCTGATGAATTTACAAAGATAATACCGGTATTGATAATAATTGCTGGATATGGATTGGCATTCTATTTTATGACCTTGGTGTTAAGAACTTTACCGATAGGAATCACTTATGCCATTTGGTCGGGACTGGGTATTGTTTTGGTTACAATTGTGGGTGCGATTTTATATAAGCAAATACCTGACACTCCGGCAATTGTTGGTATGGGATTAATAGTTGCAGGAGTGGCCGTGATAAATATTCTTTCAAAAACGGTAATAAATTAATGAACTTTCAGGCTTCATAACATAAAGATAATCAAATGATCAAAATAAATGGGTAAAAAATGAGGCAATATATAGAGTAATTATCACACATACAATTAAATAACATCATAAAAAATAAATACATTATGGATTTAATAGTTTTATACATCACAACAGGTATCTCGGTGCTAATGGGCATATATGTTTTTTCTGGGATAAAGAAAACGTACGACAGAAAAGGAACCTATACGAATAAACTTCTGACTCTTTGGTACACTATGTGGGCGTTTCACCATGTTCCATTGATGTTGGCATCATATTATGGCGTGTGGTCGATACCCATTGACAAAACATTTGCTATGGCAGGAGGTTTAATTTTATTTCTCGCTGGAGTAATCCTTCTGCCAATGGGGATGATTGAGTTTCGCACATTGAGTAGGTCAACCGGACAGGATATTTCAAAACTTATAACAACAGGCATTTACAGATGGAGCCGAAACCCGCAGTTTGTCGGGTGGTTTTTGATGCTTCTTGGAATATCACTTGCCGGGCGGTCCGGATTTGCATTTGCACTTACAGTAGTATTCATCATTGTGATTTATTTATATACAATTCTGCTGGCAGAACCTTACCTTGAAAGTTTATATGGCGAGGAGTACCGTTTGTTTAAAAAGAGAACCGCAAGATGGATTGGAATACCAAAAGAAAATAAATAAAATTAAGGTTCAACTACCATTTTAGTGGAAAACTTTTTATTGAGGCGAATTAAATGCAGATATTAAAACATTTATATTGATCATTATGAAAATTATGGCGTTATTTTAATAAACATCAGATATTTAATACTAAAATCACTTTCTATTTCACTAAATTCGCAGTGTTACTTGCGGTAGTTTGCTTTTTAAGCAAAGTTTTTTTTAAATTTGCCATAATATAATTATTAAGAAATGTATTTAAAGATGAAAAAATGTTATTTATAGGTAACATAAATTCATCAACTGTTGGGATGTTTAGTATGCCATGCTTATATCTGGATGCAAGTTTGACAAAACAACATAAGGCATTCCCGTTTAGCAGAACACTCCATTTATTTAATACATCGGATAAATAATTTAAAACCGAACAATATGAAGCAAATTTTTCAAAATATAATATTAGAAACAATAAAACGCCGGTTTAAAAAAAACAAACAAAAACTTTCCTTAAAACAATGTAAGAAGGAAATAGTTAAAGTAAAAGTTGAATTTACTCATATAATTTACGATAGTTTGTTAATAATATTAGGAGTTTTATCAGCTAGTTTTGGGTTGAAGGGATTTTTACTGCCAAATTTGTTTATTGATGGGGGCGTAACTGGAATTTCTCTAATAATTGCCGAATTATCCGGACTGTCTTTGTCTTTATTATTGGTTGCGATTAACCTCCCTTTTCTAATTTTAGCGTTTTATACAATCAGCAAACAATTCGCTTTTAGAAGTATTATTGCAATTATTTTACTTGCTGCGTCAGTTCATTTTATACCGTTTCCTATAGTTACAAATGATAAATTGCTGATTGCCGTTTTCGGAGGGTTCTTTTTAGGATTGGGAATTGGTTTGGCAATTCGGGGAGGCTCTGTTATTGACGGAACAGAGGTGTTGGCTGTTTTTATCAGTCGAAAAACAGCGTTAACGATAGGGGATGTAATTTTATTATTTAATATTCTTATTTTTGGATTTGCCGCATATATATTTACAATTGAAATTTCGTTATATGCAATGTTAACCTATTGGGCAGCATCTCGAACTGTTAATTTTGTCGTATCGGGTATAGAAGAATATGTGGGTGTAACAATAATATCGGATAAAAACGAGGAAATCAGACTGGCGATAATCGAAAAATTGGGAAGAGGGTGCACTTTATATTCCGGTAAAAAAGGATATGCTAAAAAAGGTGAGACTCTAATGCCAATTGAAATTGTTTATACATTGGTTACAAGGCTTGAATTGGCAAAACTGCATACGGAAATAGATAAAATTGATAAAGATGCGTTTATTGTGATGCATAGTGTAAAAGATGCAAAAGGAGGGATGATAAAAAAAAGATCATTATAATAATAGCCTTCTACAAAAAAGAAAACCGGCAGCTAATATCGGCGGCAAGAGTAAAGCAAACTCATACACAAAAGGTTGAGAAATTGCTTTTGAAAGGTACGGCATAAGGAAGTGGAAGCAATCGCCAACTTTGATACAAATGAAGATGAGACGTTAAAAAAAAGTTGCAATTTTGTAAAGCTACTTCCTGTTCTTTTAGAGAAGAAGTAATTATAATAAATGAGTCCGGTCTAAAAAGGTTCTATAATGATTTTAAGTAATTTTACCCCCTAATTAGCCTAAATGGAAGTTGTTGAAAATAAGCGAATATTGTAGAGATGAGATAATCTTTGATTTTAAATATTTACGCTTTTTTACCTTTTAAGACTGGACTCATAAATGCCGTTTGGAAAATAATAGCAACATTAGTCGAAGTAATCTCCTAATCTTAGTGCACATATTAACAAAAAGTCATGCCTTCTTCCTCATAAACTCTATGTTTAGCAGCATTGCAATGAGACGTGGATTTGGTTTTTGTGCGTAAAACTTTAGTAGGTGTGTGGTGGGTTTGAGGCCGGGATTGGAGTGGTAATCCGTAGCGCCAAAACATAGTTATGTTGGCAGTAAAGCTATAAATGCATTGTGTTTCATTGTAAATGCAATGACCGAAACAGCTTAGGGGATAGTTCTATAACGAAAAGTTCGATACAGTGAGGGTAGGGTAGGAGTTGGGTTATAGGTGAGGAAGGTGGAAAACTGTGACCGCCCAATTGATGAAATAATTGATATTCGGATGTTTATGACGACTGGTTCATTCTCGAACTTTCGAATTATCCGACACTTAAAAGACTTTCAATTTGTCGTTAATGTCAGAAAATGTATTATCAGATTAAAATAAGTACGTTTATTATCCGTTATTTTTTTACTTTTGTACAATTTAATGAAATGATAAAAAATCAGTCGTATTTTTAATGAAAAAAACAAAGCGATATTATGAATTGCAGGTCGTAAGCCTGATTTTATTTATGTTATCTTTAAATATTGTGATAGAAGCACAGGTTTCGTGCGATATTTCTATTGATGTGCCACAGCCGGTATGTTATAATACTTTTTTCGATTTGAGTGTTTTGGAGCAGTCTGGTTTTCTTTATTATTGGGCACCTACGGGTGATACTACTTCAAGTATTACTGTAAAAATTACTGAGGCTACAAATTTTACGGTAAGAGTTATTGACACAATAAATCACGATACTTGTACTTCCGCACCCTTCCGTGTTGATATGAGGCCTGAAATAACTGTAAGTTTTACGCAGAAACAACTCACCTGTACCGATGGCGATGCCGACAACGGCAACACGGCGCAGATTAAAGCTAAAGCCGGTAACGAATTTCCCGCCGATCAATACCATTATTTTTGGCAAGTACCGCCTCTGCATATTTCCCCGGGCGATTCTTCTTTTGCTATAGGTCTTAAAGCACATCTTAATTATATGGTAAAAGTGATTGATAAACACGACTGCTCTGTTGTCGATACTTTTTATACCAAAGCTTTTGACAATCCTATTATAGAAATCAAAGCCGATCCCGACACAGCGTATATTGAGAACCCACACGTTACTTTTAGTTTCACCAATCTCTCGGAAGACAGCATAAAAATCACCAACAGCTTTTGGGAATTCGACAAGGATGCAGAGTCGTATTCGGAACCCGTGTTGCTTTATACTTTCACCGATTTAGGTACTTATAATGTTTTTTTAACGGTTTCCAATCAATATGGCTGCGACACTGTTTACACTTCGGTAGTTGATGTGCTTCCTGTAAATCTGCTCATTCCTAGTGTCTTCACTCCTAACGGCGACGGCATCAATGATACTTTTATTATTTCGGAAGCTCCTTCTTCAACATCTGGTGGTAACGACAATGCCGGAGGGCAAAAGAGTATCAATACACAAGAATCGGAACGATACAAACCTTTGAGCAGATTTTATGAAAGCTACGAATTAGTGGTTTTCAACCGTCAGGGAAGGAAAGTATTTCAGTCGAGTAATTATCAAAACGACTGGGATGGTGGTGGTTTGCCCGATGGTGTTTATTTTTATGTGTTAAAATGTAATGGTTATAAAAATAAAAATGTCGTATATAAAGGTTCTGTTAGTATTTTTGGCAGTGGAAGATAGTTAATTAATACAAAAATAAAATGAAAAGTTTAAGTATCATCGTCAGTTTTTTGACCGTTTTTGCTTTAAGTTCGTGTCGAAACAACAATAAAAAAATTAGTACCAACTTCGTCAACAATCCAGCGAGTGCACAAAATACGGGGAAAGAAGACGACAGTAAATTACCGAAAATGATGTTTGAAGAAACCGTCCACGATTTCGGAAACATGATTAAGGGCGAAGTGGTGCATTACAGTTTTAATTTTAAAAATGCGGGGAAATCCGATTTGTTAATTTCTCATGTCAGTACGAGTTGTGGTTGTACCGTAAGCGAATATCCTCACAAACCGTTAAAACCAGGTGAAAAAGGCACTATTGCCGTTACTTTCAACAGCAAGAACAAACGAGGTTTTCAAAACAAATCGATAATTATTTTGGCCAACACCAAACCAAACCGTACGGTTCTCCACATCAAAGCAGATGTAAAAATGCCTGAAAACGAATAAATTATTTATTTAATTAATCTATAAATCAAAATTCAATGAACTTAATGTTTTTATTATTACAAGATCCAAAAAGTCAAAGTAGCTGGACATCGTTGCTCCCTTTGTTTTTAATTCTACTGGTATTCTATTTTTTCTTTATCATGCCTCAAACAAAAAAAAATAAAGCACAAAAAAAATTCAGAGAAAATTTGAAAAAGGGTGATAAAGTGGTTACCATTGGAGGTATTCATGGAAAAATAGGCGAAGTAAAAGAAAAGGCCGTTATTTTAGAAGTGGGTAATTCCATCAAAATGACTGTTGAAAAATCGGCTATTGCTTTGGACGGTGAAACTATCGTGCAACAGAAAAAATAAGTTGTTTCGAGAAACTGCGTTTTTATATGTTGCAAACCCGGTTTTTGTTTAAAGGCCGGGTTTGTTATGCATTTGACAATTTGGAATTTATTTGTATTTTTAACAAAAAATGATTGATGGAAGACAAGAAAATATTTATGAAAGAGGCGTTAAGTCTTGCGGCTGACAATGTACGTCGAAGCGAAGGCGGTCCTTTCGGTGCCGTGGTGGTAAAAAACGGTAAAATTATCGGAAAGGGGGGCAACAAAGTTACCGTAATGAACGACCCCACTGCTCATGCCGAGATTGTAGCTATTAGAAATGCTGCAAAAAATATGGGTACCTTCGATTTGAGTGGTTGCGAAATTTTTTCAAGTTGCGAACCGTGCCCAATGTGTCTTGGAGCTATTTATTGGGCTCGTATCGAATCACTTTTTTATGCTGCTACCAAAGACGATGCGTCCAAAGCCGATTTCGACGATTCATTTATTTATAAAGAATTTGCACTCCCCAAAGAACAACGTTCCATTGCTTCGATGCAGCTTATGCGTGAAGATGCCGTTAAAGTGTTTGAAGAGTGGGCTGCTTCCGAAAGCAAAATTCCATATTAAATAATGAGCCTCGACAACGCAATTGACCGTGCCGTGGAGATACTGAAAAAGTCGCATTATACAACGGCTTTTACCGGTGCCGGCATATCAGTTGAAAGTGGTATTCCTCCGTTTCGCGGACAACAGGGGCTTTGGAGCAAATATGATCCGGTAGTTTTAGATATCGACTACTTTAGTAAGCATCCGAAAGAATCGTGGAAAGTGATTAAAGAGATTTTTTACGATTTTTTTGGAAAAGCAAAACCCAATACAGGACACACAGTACTTGCCACCCTTGAACAAAAAGGTTTTATAAAAAATATTATCACTCAAAACATCGACAATCTGCATCAAGAAGCCGGTAGCAAAACCGTTTACGAATTTCACGGCACTTCACATAGGCTCGTTTGTATTCGATGTGGCGCATCATATAGATTGCACGAATTAAGCTTTGAAGAATTACCCGTCCATTGCAAAAAATGTGGAGGACTTGTTAAACCCGATTTTATTTTTTTTGGCGAAGGAATACCCACAGTGGCTTATCAGGCATCAATTGATGCAGCCCGCAAAGCAGATGTTTTTTTAATAATTGGTACCACAGGCGAGATAATGCCGGCTAGCCAAATTCCTCATCTTGCCAAGCAAAACGGTGCCTATATCATAGAAATTAATCCCGAATTCTCGAACTTTACCCATAATATTACCGATGTTTTTATTCGCGAAAAATCGGGAACGGCATTGTGGAAAATTATGGAGAGAATTGTTTCGAGCAACGAATAAATTCCCAATCGTTAAAATTACTATTTTTGCGCTTTTCAAAAAAAAAGGTGCATTTTTTAAAAAGTCTATTATGAAAAAGTTAGCTGTTGTTGCTTTTGGAGGAAACGCTCTTTTGCGTGCCGGACAAAAAGGCACTATCGACGAGCAGGAGGAAAATGCATATCTGGCAAGTTCGAGTTTATTGAAATTAATGAACCGGAAATATAATCTTGTAATCACACATGGCAATGGTCCGCAGGTAGGTAACATTATGCTTGCCAACGATGCAGGACACAAAATGTACGAACTTCCCGAAATGCCAATGGATGTGTGTGGTGCTTATTCGCAGGGATTTATTGGATATTTATTAGAGCAACAGTTGCGTAATGTTTTAATGAGAGAAGATAAAGATCGCGACATCATAACCATTATTACACAGGTTTTGGTAAACAAGGACGACAAAGCTTTTAAAAATCCCACCAAACCTGTAGGCCCCTATTACACTAAAGAAAAGGCCGAAAAACTTATGAAAGAAACCGATGCGATATTTAAAGAAGATGCCCGCGGACGAGGTTGGCGCAAAGTGGTGGCTTCGCCTGAACCTATTGTTATTTTCAATCAAAAAACTATCGAAAAAATTGCCCGTGAAGGACATATTGTTATTGCCGTTGGCGGTGGCGGTATTCCTTGTTTTTATGTGAAAGAAAGCAAATTGCAGGGTATTGATGCCGTCATCGACAAAGACCTTGCCTCGTCGCGCCTTGCAGCACAAATTCGTGCCGACAAACTTTTTATTCTCACCGATATTCCCAAAGTATTCCTAAATTTTAATACACCTCAAGAAAAAGCCATAGACCGGATGACCATTGCCCAAGCCAAACACTATCTTGTAGAAGGACAATTCGGCGTAGGCAGTATGGCACCTAAAATATGTGCTGCTATTAATTTTGTAGAACGAACGGGAAAAGATACTATCATCACCGAAACAGCTCTCCTTGGTGTGGACAACGGCGGCACACGGATTACAATGGTTTAAATCCTATTGATTTGCAACTGTTGCTTTTAATGCTACTTAATAATACACTGAAAAGTTTGGATAATGAAAAATTCTTCTCGAAAGCATCTTTTCTTTTTGATTTTTCGTCAGCCCTGTTTTCGTAACCATAGTTTTTATACTTTTACACTTTTAACAATATAGATTATGAGAAAAATTATAAACACCTTATTATCAATGGCTCTAATCTTTGTTTCTGTATCGCTTTATTCGCAAACTTATTCATGGACATCTGTGGAAATGCGCGAAGCTTATCGCAAAGACACACGCTCTATCAATGGACTCCCCGGACCAAAATACTGGCAAAATCATGCTAAATACAAACTGAACGCCACCTTACTTGCTAACGAAAGTGCTCTTGAAGGAAAAGGACATATCACCTATTTCAATAATAGTCCCGACACCTTAAAACATTTGGTAATAAGGCTTTATCAAAATTTTTATAAAAAAGGTGCTGCCCGTGCTTGGAATATAGCGCCCAAAGATGTTACCAGTGGTGTTAAGATACAATCAATAAAAGTTAATGGTAAAAAAACTCAACTTCTTGATAAACAGTACGGTTATTATTTAGGCACTAACAGACCATTGCGTCTTTTTACCCCCCTTCTCCCTGGTGACTCGGTTCAGATAGAAATACAATGGAAATTTCATATCCCCGAAATAACACGGAATAGAATGGGAAATTATGGCAAAGGACGATATTTTATTGCTTATTGGTATCCGCAAATTGCAGTTTATGACGATATCAGCGGTTGGGACAACATAAATTTTTCTGGTATTGTGGAGTTTTACAACGATTTCAACGATTACGATGTTGCAATAAATGTTCCGGCGGATTATGCCGTTTGGGCTACCGGACATCTTGAAAATGGCAACGAGGTTTATCAACAAGAAATCCTCCGTCGTATCGAAAAAGCTAATAGTTCCAACAGAATCCGGCATATCATCACACAAAACGATTGGAAAAAAGGAAAAGTTCTAAAGTCGAAGGAAGGTAGCCGATGGCATTTTATAGCTACTAACGTTACTGATTTTTCGTTTGCCGCGGTTCTAAAATACAATTGGGATGCTTCTTCCGTTCTTGTCGATTCGGCAAACAGACGTCGTGTAAGAGTCGAAGCTATTTATCCAGATTCTACACTTTCTTTCTACAAAGCTGCCCGCTATGCTCATGAAAGTATTGAGTTTTTGTCGTATCAATGGCCAGGCTATACTTATCCGTTCGAACATATGACTTCGTTTAGCAACGGCACAAGCAACGGTGGTATGGAAACTCCCATGATGGCTAATGACGGCGACCCTAAAGATACCGTTTCGTTAGCAGGACTGGTTTTTCACGAAATTTCGCATAGTTATTTTCCCTTTTTTATGGGTATTAACGAACAAAAATATGCATGGATGGACGAAGGCTGGGCTGCCTATTTAACCGGTCTTTTCAGCGAAGACTCGGCTCTTCGTTATCATTATTTTACACGTACAGCAAGCCATTTTAGTAGCTACAGCGGGAAACAAACAGAAATGCCGCTGATGTATCCCTCCAATTTTATTAGCAATTTTTCTTCTTATCGAGTACAAGCCTACATCCGTTCGTCGCTAGCATATAAGTTTTTGCGCGATGCCCTTGGCGACAAACTGTTTAAAAAAGCATTGCATGCTTACATAAAACGCTGGAATGGCAAACACCCCGTTCCTTATGATTTTTTCAATACCTTTGCTAATGTTACAGGCCAAGAGTTGAGTTGGTTTATCAATCCTTGGTTTTTTCAAAAAGATTATGCCGATCAAAGTATCATAAAAGTTACTAACAATAATAAAATTGTTGTGGAAAATACCGGCGGCTTGCCCATGCCCGTAAAAATTAAATGCACTTACGACGACGGTAGTACAGAGTTCTTTTTTGAGCATACTTCCGTTTGGAGCACAGGCAATAAAGCAATTGTAATTCAAGCTGACAAAGACAAGAAAATAAACACCATTGACCTTGGAGCCGAGAATATCCCCGACATCAATCGGACAAACAATCATTTTGAAATGCAACAAACAAAAGCAACCACAAAGAAATGACAATTGTCATTAATAAATTATTCAATTTTTTAAATATGAAAAAAATTTCTTTCTTAGTAATCAACTTAATTTGTCTAATTGTCGTCTTAAATGCACAAATAGCTCCTAATAAGTATTATATACAGTTTACCGACAAAAACAATTCGCCATATTCTATTAACGATCCTGAAACATTTCTTACGGCTAGGGCTATTGCAAGGCGACAAGCACAAAATATTCCAATACAAGAGAACGACATACCAGTTAATCCGCAATATGTACAAGGCGTTGCAGCTACAGGGGCACAAATTCTTAATACTAGCCGTTGGCTCAACGGTGTAACGATTTTTACCGATGATTCCACTGTTTTGACAGCTATTGAAGCACTACCTTATGTCGACCATCTTGTGAAGGCTACCGGAGGAAGAAGTAATGGAAAAACTTATTTCGAAAACGAAAGTTTCACTACAAAAAACAAAAACGAAATAGTTAGTGCCAACAGAGAAACCGATACTTATGATTATGGATTTGCATACAATCAAATTAATCAAATTAAAGGCATTGGTTTACACGACTTAGGCTTTCGTGGTCAAGGTATGGTTATTGCCGTATTAGATGCCGGCTACGGAGGCGTTCTTAATCAACCTCTTTTTGATAGTTTGCGAGCCAACAATCAAATACTTGGTACTAAAGATTTTGTCGTTCCCAACGGCAATGTATATTTCGTACATTGGCATGGTCGAATGGTTTTGTCGTGTATGGCAGCCAATATTTCGGGTTTAATGATAGGAACGGCACCCAAAGCTTCGTATTGGTTGCTCCGCTCGGAAGACGGTGCGTCTGAAAATGTTATCGAAGAATACAATTGGGTGTCGGCAGCCGAATTTGCCGACAGTGTGGGTGCTGATATAATCAACAGTTCGTTGGGATATATTAATTTTGACGATTCAACATTCAATCATCCCTATAGCGATATGGACGGAAATACTTGTATATCAACTATTGGTGCCGACATAGCAGCGAGCAAAGGGATTATAGTTACTAATAGTGCCGGCAATAGCGGTAACAATAGTTTTTTTCCTTGGGTAGGTGCTCCTGCCGACGGCGATAGTGTGTTTACTATCGGTGCGGTTGACTCCACCGGCGTTCGCTCCACATTTAGCTCAATTGGGCCTACTTATGACGGAAGAATAAAACCAACGGTTATGGCACAGGGTCAAGGCGTAGCAATTGCTGACGGCGATACCGGAGTGATTTATGGCGACGGAACTTCTTTTTCATCACCCATTATTGCCGGAATGACAGCGTGCTTGTGGCAGGCTCATCCCGAAATGAACAATATGGATATTATCCAAGCACTGAAAGGAAGTGCCTCTCAAAGCAGTTTTCCTGATAACTATATGGGCTGGGGTATTCCCAATTATATGTTTGCCAACTCAATACTTACTAATATAGAAATGAACAAAACTGGAAATAATATGGCCAAAGCATTTCCAAACCCTTTCCGTAATGTGCTCCAAATCGAATTTAAACTTAACGATTCGTCGGTTTGCAAGATGAAATTATTCAATGCCTTCGGCGAATTGGTGATGAGTCGGAGTTTTTTATTTACAAAGTTTACTGCTGTTGTGTCGCTAAGCAAAGAAATTTCAAACCTTCCGGCAGGAATTTATTTCTTGAAAATTGTCAACGAAAAGAAAAGTGAAACTTTAAAACTAATTAAAGAGTGAAAATTTGAAAATGAGATTTTTTTATCATCAAAAAAATTTCAATTATTTACTTATTTTTGTTAATCATCATTGCCTGTTCTAAAAATTACATTTCACAGCAAGTTGTGAACCATAAAAAAAATGAAGGATAATTTCGATACCGCTACTTTTGGTGCGGGTTGCTTTTGGTGTAGCGAAACCATTTTCGAGCGCGTTAAAGGTGTGATAAAAGTTACGGCGGGATATTCGGGAGCAGACGAACCTAAGCCCGATTACCAATTGGTAAGTACCGGACATACCCGGTTTGCCGAAGTCGTTCGAGTGATTTTTAACCCAAAAATAATTTCCTACGATGAATTACTCGAAATTTTTTGGAAAACACACAACCCCACCACGATCGACCACCAAGGTACCGACTTCGGACCGCAATATCGTTCGGTGGTTTTTTATCATAATAAATTGCAAAAAACAGAAGCCGAAAAATATAAAAAATTGCTTGATGAAACCCATATCTGGGACAATCCAATTATTACCGAAATTAGTCCATTTATAAAATTTTATAGAGCCGAAAGCTATCATCAAAATTATTTTAAGAAAAATCCTCAAGTTGGTTATTGCAATTTTGTTATTACCCCGAAACTCAAAAAATTCGAGAAGCTTTTTAAAAATAAAATGAAACATCCATGACAATTTTTTAGACACACACGAGCATGATTATCACGCTTTGATGTTACCTTTGTGGCAAAAAAACAGAACAATGACAG
>QIKE01000139.1 GCA_003232915.1 Bacteroidota bacterium
CAAGAAGAAAAAACTGCATGCAAAATATTATGAAACCCGTGACAAATTTTATGAGGCTGTAACCGGATTTTTCTAATCAGTCAATCAAAAATACAAGGCTGATTTAAAGAATTTACTGACATTGAAGTCCCAATTTTTTTAAAATAAAAATGTCCTGATTTATCCCGTGAGATGTATAAATAGAATCTAATTAATTTCTGAACTAAGATTACTAATCCAGACCGTTTCATGGGAGATTAATAATGGTAAAAAGATTCAATGGTGTTCAACATTTTCTATCTCATATTCCACTGTTTACATAAAAAAAGCATCTTAAAAAACTTTTCTAACATTAAAACAACATCAGCTTTAAAGTTTAACGAATTTCCTTGTTTTCGAAACAAGTTTGTTACCGCTCAAACGAAAATAATATAATCCTGACTGCAAATGCGAAACGTCCAGTTTAATAATTTTCCCTGCAACAAAATCAAACATTTTAACTATTTTACCTGAAGCGTTAAATACTTTAACATTAAGTTGATTTACAGATATTTTAGTTTTATAGGTTATATTTAAAACATCTTTCACAGGATTGGGAAACATGGATAGAATAATAATTCCGGTTTGTGTTTTTTTGAGCTTTGCAATGCCGGTAGTATTTGATACCACGGAAAAAGTAAAGTCGTCGAAATAAAAACCGTCGCGGTTTACGTAAGCATCGCTTTTTAGCATAAAACGTAAGTTGATTTGTTTTCCGATAAAATCGGCCAAAGGAATTTCCTCATGCACCCAACTGTTTTGCGCACCGTCGTAAAGCGGTTCGCCTTCGGCTTGATTGGCATTGCCTATTTTAGTATATTTTCCACTCAAAGCCGTCCAAGCCGAATTATTTACATCCTTGACCATTACCTGAACATAATCGTAGCCGGCTTCTATGTTCCATTTAGCCCAATAGCGTAAAAAAGCCATCGGCACATTGCGCAAATCAATAACTGAATCAAGATTGATAATATTGGTTTGGTTGTTTTGATAATTACCGTAAGGCGAGTCGGTAATTGAATGTAAAGGCGAATGATAACTGTTGCCGGTAATATTCCATTTCGATGATGTCCAATTGTCCATATTTTCAGCCGAATCATCGAAAATAACGGTCTCGGTACCAAAGTAGTTAGTAATAGTATCAGCAAGTGTGTAGTCGCCGTTAAAAACCGAAAGCAGGTATTGATACATAGTTCCTTCTTCGATATTCGATTTCAAAGTATAGGCAATTGAATCTATACCGATATCCATAAGTTCCATATTATAAAAATGAACGGTATCGCCCACCGCCACAATGTTATCGTCAAGTGGTTGGATAAAAACCCTGAAATCTTCACAGTCGGTTAGTCCGAGACGTTTTATTTGAAATTTGGAAAAGTTGTTGAGGTCGGCATTTACAACGGGCGAAAGGCCGGTAAGCGTAGCATATTTTCCCACAAGGCGTGCTGCCATAATGTTTTGCCACATTTCATCGCGGCAGAGTGGGATAATACGGTTAGGTGAAGGCCAAAAACCATCGGTTTGACTTCCTATTTCCGGTGTGTAAGAAAGAATTTTTGCTTTGGTGGTTTGTTCGCCATACATCCAGTCGTTGGCATCGCCGTTGGTGGGATAAATGGTTGTACTTGATTGTCCGTAAACATACCCGTTTTCTTTGGTCATCAGTTGGGCGTAATCGTGCATTAGTTCGTTGTCGGGAGAAGGAGTTGTGACATACCCCCAAGGGTAAAGCAACATATCGCTATATGCATGATAATTAATCGCAATTTTAAACTCATGTTCATTGGTAAAATCACGCATATCCTTAATACAAGGTTCCGAAAAAGCGTAGGGACCGCGGTAAGTTTCATTTGAAGGATAAGGTGAAGAACCGTTATTATCGTATCCCCACATAAAATTGTAATTTCTATTGGGATCAACACCAAAGGACCCGTCGCCATTGTCACTGCGTGTTTTGCGCCACATGCCTCCGCCATTGGGATTGGTAATGTGGTTGTATTCGTAACCATCGGGGTTTACGATTGGAACAAAATACATTTCGGTATTGTCAACAAGGGTATGAATATCAGGCATAGTGTTGTAATTTTCGAGCAAATACCACATATACCAAATCATTTGCTGAACACCCATAGGTTCACGAGCATGGTGCACAGCGGTATAAAGAATTTCGGGTTCGTCTTCGTCGCCATTAGGATTGTCGGAAATGCGTACCCACCATAGATGTCGTCCTTCGTGTGTTAAAGTATCGTTAGAAATAGGTGCACGCAAGCTAATGAGATCCGGATACAATATAGCCATCGAATCCAGTTCGTTCATCACTTCGGCAAGGGTGTAAAATCCGCCCATAGAACCGTATCCCCAGTGAGCGGGAACAGGCCATTCTTCATTGACGCTTCTTGCTATTTTCAAATCTTTTTCGGCAAGTGCCCTTTGCTCGTAAAATTTTGCTACATTATCTACAATAATTTTATATTTAAATTTAAGCTGTTTTATTCGGGCTATTTCGGTGGCCGAAAGATCAGTCTCGAAATAAACACCTTTTTTATAAATTCCTTCGTCGGTGGCAATGCCGGCGGCAGATAGTTGATGCATTTGCGCGTCATTGACAAAAACCCGCACTTTTGAATATTTTTCTTGACTAAAAGCTGAAAGCGAAAAGAATACTCCTAAAAGGAATAAGATGACAATTTTTTTCATAGAATAAGTTTTAATACAAGTTGTAAACAAGACAAAGAATATCAGTTTTCGTTGCGTTTATCAATTTTTTTCCATCGGAAAGTGCCGATAAGATGCCGGATGTCTTTTTCGATGAAGCGGATAACAGGCTCCAGCGAATCGTTGTTGGGTATAATATTGAAATACAAGGCACCTCTAACGAAACGGGAAGTACTATCGGTAAGGAAAAACTGATAAGGCGATGCGGCATCGTTTCCTTCGATATCGTAAATAAGACCGAAAACCTGACGCTTGCGGTCAATAATCAAACTATCGTTGATGGCGCTTGCTTTGGCAATGTGTTTAATAACAAGAGTGTGAGTATCTTCGAGATAACCTGCAAGATTATGATGAACAGTTTTGTAACTTAAATGTAAGGTGGCTTTGAAAGTGGGAAAATTAATATTAATCCAATATTTTTCTTTTGGAGCATACGGATCGGGACTAATGGTGGCATAAGTCGGGTATTCAAAAGCATAAGGAAAAGTGGTATCAAAATTTTGATAATGTTTTGGAGGTAAATCAATTCTGAAATAACCTCTCGGTTTGGGCGAATAATGATCCGCACACCCTGACAAAGTTGCAAATAAAGACAAAACAATTGCAGCAATTTCAAATAATAGAATTCTTTTTTTCAAAAAAAACAATGGTATCAAATTTTTAAAATTGATTATTCCGTGCAATGGATTATTCCATTTAATTAGATTTTTCATCTTTTTTCTCCTCATTAATTTTCAATTTTATTTCTCTGATTTTTCTTTGATCAGCATCAATAATTTCGAAATCAAAATTACCTAATTTTATCTTTGCTCCTTTTTGTGGGATTTTTCCTTCAATTTCAAGAATCAATCCTCCAAGAGAGTCAGATTCTCCTTTTATGTCATCAAAATAATCATCGTTGAGGCCAATGATACGACACAGGTCGTTCAATGGAATTTTTGCTTCGAAAAGATAGGAATTATATGCAAGTTTTTCGTAATGATATTGCTCATCATCCACATCAAATTCGTCGTTTATTTCACCCACAATTTCTTCTATAATATCTTCGAGAGTGATAATACCTGAAGTACCGCCATATTCGTCCACCACTATTGCCATATGAATTTTTTTCTCACGAAATTCTTGCAACAAGTCGTTGATACGCTTGTTTTCAGGAACAAAAAAGACCTGACGTATAAGCTTTTGCCATTTTGTTTTTTCTTTATCGTCGAGATGGGGTAACAAATCTTTAATATATAAAATACCTTTTACCTTGTCAAAAGTTTCTTCGTAAACAGGGATGCGAGAATAGCCTGAATCCACTACAATTTTCAATACTTTTTCATAGGGAGTGCTTATGTCGATGGCGGTAACATCTACTCGTGAACGCATAATTTCACTCGCTTCTTTATCACCAAAAGTTGCAATTCCTTTCAATATCATTTTTTCTTCTTCGGGAGTGTCGTCATCTACCGTAATGTCAATGGCATCAGAGAGTTCGCTCATAGTAATGTTGTGTCCCTTTTTTCCTATTTTTTTATCAATAAACCCTGTTGACGAAACCAAAATACTACTCAACGGTTTGAAAAAAAAGATTAACAATTGCAAACCTTTGGCCATAAAAAGCGAAAATATTACAGGCTTTTTGTTCGCAAATATCTTGGGTAAAATTTCACCGAAAATTAAAATAAACGAAGTAATAACAACCAACTGAAGCACAAAATTAAGTACGGGGTCAACCGACTTAAATAATAACGATGAAAAATAGGTAGCTAAAATAACAATGCCTACGTTGATAAAATTATTTGATATTAATATTGTAGCGAGCAAGGACTTGGGTTTTTCCAACAGTTTTAGCACCAGTTTGCCGTTTCTACCTAAGTCGTTACGCAATTTATTGAGGTCGGCTGGTTTCAACGAAAAAAAAGCCGTTTCCGCACCTGAAACAAGGGCCGAAAACAAAAGCAATATTAGCAAAACCATTAACGGGATAATTGCTTCGGATGGGAAACTTTTGAAAAAGCTCGCCAAATGAATGCTTAACAGTTTGGGAAAAGGATCCAAATCAATTTCTTCCATTGAGAATATTTAGTTCAACATAAATGCAAAATTAAAAAGAATATGAATATGAACTGAAAAGAACTAATTTAACAAGGTTTTCCAGTATCCAATTCGAAAACTGACATCTCAAAAGTTTATTTTTGTTTTGCCGGTATCTTGCTCGTTCCCCTTTCGGTGGTAACGGCAATGGCAAGCTAAATATTGAAAGATAGAAAAAATGGCGGATAGCAATAATGTATATGCAAGCTTCTGTGCGGGGAAATATGCAAGGTCGATTGACCACCGGTTTTATCTACCTGAGAAATGGACTAATGATAAAAAGAGATGCGAAAAAGTGCGGATGCCTTTGGAAAAGGCTGTTTTTAAGACCAATCCCCAATTGGAAGTTGAGATAATCAAAGAGATAACAAGTTGGAATGTTGAATATGATTTTATAAGATAAAGCTTTCATTATCAAATATTATGATAGAAGAACAAACCACCGAAGAGTCTGCATTTATGCCGGCACATAGAAGTTAAAATAGAGCAAACGGTTAAACGTTATCAGCAACGAGAAAAAGATATTATGAGGTATTACAAAAATGAATGATTTATTTTACCAAAGTAGAATTAAAGTAAAAGATTTGGAACGTTTTCTTTCAATAAATGTTCCGAACTTTTTCAAATTACAACCATCGTGTCTAATTAGTGCTTTTTTTCTTTTCGGGTGTTGCACATCTTATGTTTCTTCGTCAAAGCCCGGCCGAACGAAACAACGGCCTTTGGGAAATTCTTTTTCAATAGATTTGCGAAGACGATCAAGCCAAAATAAAATATTGAGTAGGTCATCTTCTTTATTAGGAAAATGTTGTAGCAGGATATTCCAAGCACCTATGCTACGGTCTATACCGATAAGTGCAACTTTTGCCGAGCCATCTTCGTCCTTAGGAAACGTGTCGTTGTAGTTATACCCATTAGTCTTATCTTGTTCGCGTCCGTTAAGAGCACGTTTGAGTTTTACGACAATTTGAAACAAATACCACCGGATGATTTCCACTGATTCCGAAATGTTTTTTGCTTCGGTAATTATCGAATTAGCTTGGGGAAACATAAACGAACTTTTTTCCAATTCTTGCGATTTTTTGTTGAACAAGGTATTTTTTTCAGCTGCATCAAACCAATCCTTCACTAATGTTATATATGTTTCGCCGATTATTATAAGAGGGTGACCTTTAACATATTTATGTATTTTTTCTTCGTTTTGGGAAACTTTGGGCATTTCACGCAAATTGTCAAGCTCTATACCATATTGGACTGCCTGTCTTTTAAGTGTTTCTAAAGTCAGTAGCAAACTTTGGTGTAAACGTTCCCATAAAGTCTGGTTATTTTCGTCAGAATATTCTTTTGCCTTTTTTTCTTCCTTTTCCTCGAATTTCTCCATTTTATAATTCATACAGCAAGTAGTGAACAGGCAACGTTCGCACCAATAGTCGCAATAATTATAAATGCCGGAAACATTATCCGGATCGTTACCCATCTGTTTTAATGTTTCGTGATTCATAGTGCATTTTATTTCGTTCAAAAATACAATAAAATCTGTTTTCAGATGATAAATAACATGGTAATTTTGTGTTTTAGCTCATGGCAAAAAATATTTTATTAAGTGGATTTATTAACTTTTTATTGCATTATTATTCGGTAATTTGGTTGCAGTTCAATATTTTTTCAATATAGCACTTACATCTACGTTGGGTTTAAACAGTGAAAACAAATTGTCTAGCAATGGTTTTAACAAAAATATGAGCAATTTAATATTATAATTCATGGCTCTTAGTATGTATAAATCACATTAAAAAAAGAATAAACACAATGGGAATTGCTTTTCAAACTTTTGCCCGAAGTTTTTTTAACAGCAACATAAATTGTGCAACGTCCTCTTCGCGGGTATCCCACGAGCACATCAGTCGTACTTCGGAGATTTGCGCATTCCATACATAGAAAAAATAGTGTTGCTGTAATGGTGCAATAAGTTTCGATGGTAAAACAGCAAAAACACTATTGGCTGCTACTACTTGTGTGCGTTTTAGCCCATTGATTTTGTCGATTTCCGAAGCAAGAAGTTTTGCCATACGGTTAGCATTAGCTGCATTTTTCTTCCATAAATTTCCCGTTAAATAGCGCTGGAATTGTGCTGAAATGTAACGCGTTTTCGAATGGAGTTGCATACTTTGTTTCCGCATATATTGAAAATCAGTAGCAAGTTTTCTATCGAAAAAGATAACAGCTTCGCCAAACATCAGTCCGTTTTTGGTGCCGCCGAACGAAACAACATCAACTCCCACATCTTTTGTAAAAGCACGAAATTCCATATTAAGTGCAACTGCTGCATTAGCAATTCGAGCGCCATCCATATGCAAAAACATATTGTGGCTGTGCGCAAAATCTGATAACGATTCTATTTCGGAGGGCGTGTATACGGTTCCCATTTCGGTAACCTGCGAAATGGAAATAACTTTGGGCTGAGCATGATGCTGAAAACCGATACTATGTAGAAATGGTGTGATCTGTTCCGGCGTTATTTTTCCATCTTGTGTTTCTATTTCAAGGATTTTTACGCCAATAAAATTTTCGGGCGCAGCACATTCGTCTTCGTTTAAATGGGCTGTTTTCGCCGTAACCACAGCATGATACGATTGCATAATCTGCTTTAGGCCAAGTACATTGGCTGCCGTTCCGTTATATACGAAAAATGTGGCAACCTCTTTTCCAAAATACTCTTCAAAACGTTTATATGCCATTTGTGTTATGAGGTCGTTTGATTCGCCGTAAGCTTCGCTGTGTCCGCTGTTGGCTCTTGCCAATGCTTCCATAATTTCGGGACAAACCCCAGACCAATTGTCGCTTGCAAAACTTTTTTCTGCCATTTTTTTTTATGTTACCGAATCGTTTTCAAAAGTACAAATTATTCCCCGTGAAAAAGTTACGGAAGTTTAAAACTTATTTAACGCGGTTAAGCTGTTGCTGAAAACAAAACAACGAACCGGTAACTGCAAAAGTAGCAGAACTGACGAGAGAAGATTATGATATGCCGGATTTTTGCCCAAAATACAAAATGCCCGATTCTTTAGTATGATGATAAGCTTGGAGATTGAAAAACATAATAAAAAATCTTATAAATTACGTCCTAAATAATACCGATTTGCTTATCCGTTTTGTTTTGTGTAAATGAAGCTTTACAAAATACTTGGTACGCAATAAATTATTTTTTTCAAAAGCAAAAAAATGTTTGTGTTTCACAAAGAGTTAGGTTAGAAATTTTTGGTGGCAAAAGTAGTTTATGTTTTTTCCGTTTGTGGTGGACTTAATGCCAACTTTAGTTGTTGTCCTAACCACTTGGCGGGTTTTAAAACCTGTCAGTGAATGAAATGTACTGAAAATGTTTTAAACTATTCCATCAAAAGTCTTTGCTGTTGTTTTTGAATTAATAAATTTCGAATTTTACGACAACACCGGAAATAATGCGTTGTTCATAGTCAATTATCTAAGCAACATAGTGTAATTATTATTTTCCCGTAATTTTTTTTTGTAAAATATTAATATACTGATTATATATGGGTTAGCAATTATAAGATTAGGAAGTCTGAAAATGATGCGAACTGTCACTCATAAATAGATTATCATATGTTTACAGTGATTACTTCACAATAAAATAAAGTAAGATAGGTCATTTTGAATAGATACGATAAAACTGGTAGCGCTAAAACACATAGTTCGAGATACGAAAGAAAACAAATTGCGATATTCTTTTCAGAAAAGTGGAAATATAGTCTAAAATCCGAATACGTTTTTATTCGGCAAGGACAAGTACTTTGTTTTCGAGCACTTCGATAACACCGCCGTTTATTTCATAAAAATTTTCTTTTCCTATGGTACCGATTTTTATTATTCCTTTTTTTAAGGCTGAAATTATAGGGGCATGGTTGTTTAATATTTCAAACGACCCGTCGATACCAGGGAGTTGCACCATATTGGTTTCGCCTTTGAAGATGACACTGTCAGGAGTAATTATTTCAAGGTTCATTCTATTAGTATTAATTAAGTTTAAAAGCTATTATCGAATTATTTACTTTCGGCCAGCATTTTCTTACCTTTTTCAATGGCTTCGTCGATTGTTCCGACAAGGTTAAAGGCAACTTCGGGATATTCGTCTACTTCCCCGTTCATTATCATATTAAAACCTTTTATTGTGTCTTCGATAGAAACGAGTGTACCTTTCAAGCCGGTAAATTGTTCGGCAACGTGGAAAGGTTGAGAGAGAAAACGGGCAACACGACGAGCACGGTGAACAATAAGTTTATCGTCTTCCGAAAGTTCGTCCATGCCAAGTATGGCAATAATATCTTGAAGTTCTTTATAACGTTGCAATATTTTTTTAACGTGTTGCGCTGTATCGTAGTGTTCTTTGCCAACAATGTCGGGAGTGAGAATACGTGAAGTGGAGTCGAGTGGATCTACGGCAGGATAAATTCCCAATTCTGCAATTTTACGGCTTAACACGGTAGTAGCGTCAAGGTGTGCAAAAGTGGTAGCCGGAGCAGGGTCGGTAAGATCGTCGGCAGGAACATATACAGCTTGCACTGAAGTAATCGATCCTCTTTTTGTGGAAGTGATACGCTCTTGCATCAGACCCATTTCGGTAGCAAGCGTCGGTTGATATCCTACTGCCGAAGGCATACGTCCGAGTAGTGCCGAGACTTCGGATCCTGCTTGTGTAAAACGGAAAATATTGTCGATAAAAAAGAGTATGTCATGTCCGCCCGATTCTTCATCACCATCGCGGAAATATTCAGCTAGCGTTAGTCCTGAAAGGGCAACGCGTGCACGTGCTCCGGGAGGCTCGTTCATCTGTCCAAATACCAGTGTTGCTTGCGATTTAGCCAGTTCTTTACGGTCGACTTTCGACAAATCCCAACTACCTTTTTCCATTTCTTCTTTAAATTCATCGCCATATTTAATAACACCCGATTCAATCATTTCTCGCAACAGATCGTTACCTTCACGTGTTCGTTCGCCAACGCCACCAAATACCGACAGACCCGAATATGCTTTAGCAATGTTGTTGATCAATTCCATAATGATAACCGTTTTGCCAACACCGGCACCACCAAACAAACCTACTTTTCCTCCTTTTGAATATGGTTCAATCAGGTCGATAACTTTAATTCCCGTATATAATATTTCCGATTTTGTAGTCAGTTGATCATATTTCGGAGGATCGCGGTGAATTGGGTATCTATTTTTTGAATCTACATTGCCCATTCCGTCAATAGCGTCGCCGATAACATTAAACAGGCGACCTCTGATTTCTTCGCCGGTAGGCATGCTAATGGGTTGCCCCAACGATTTTACTTCTATGCCTCTACGAAGTCCGTCGGTGGAATCCATAGCAATGGTACGGATTGTGTTTTCGCCAATGGCTTGCTGTGCTTCAAGTATCAACTTCTCACCATTGTCGCGTTCTATTAAAAGTGCATCGTAGAGCCTCGGTAGATCTTGTTCGTTTTCAAAAACAACATCAACAACAGGGCCAATGATTTGTGCTACTTGGCCGGTGCTTTGTTTGTCCATAAAATACTATAATTAAAGGATTTTAATTGGGTGCAAATATATAAATTATCAAACAAATTAAAATATTTTTGATGAAATTATTTGCTACCTTTTTTCTATCGAAATATTCATTGTAATTGGTGGTAATTCATTGATATTGATTGTAATTTATAGTAATTGGTTTTCTATGGTCATGGTTATGCAAGAGTTATTTCAATAACGGTAGGATGGGTTATTGTGGTTAGGTTGTGCGAGTTGGCTTTGTGGCAGAAATTGTAGTGGCAGCCAGCGACATTCAAAACCTATTTGTGTTTGCATTAGAGATACAATGCATCGTGTCTCTATTGTGCAAGCCGAAAATTAGTTAGTTGCGATGACTATAACGGAAAGCCTGCTATTGTACTAAAAAAATAAAAACAGATAATCAAAGATTGTATCAGAATTTTAAATCTTTGCGTTGGAAAAGTAACAACCACGAAACGCCGATAGTAATGGAAGCATCGGCAATATTGAAAATGGGACGGAAGAAAACAAGATGATTATCAGGGCCGAAAAAGAAAGAAGGAATCCACGAGGGGGCATCTTTTTGTGCAATATCAACGAGGGGAAAATAGAGCATATCTACTACTTTGCCGTGTAAAAAACCGGCATAACCTTTGCCAAAAGGAACTAATGAGGCAAGATAATGATAGCTGCTCGACGAAAAAAACAGACCGTAAAAAACACTGTCAACAATGTTGCCCATAGCTCCTGCAAAAATTAATGACACACTGATAATCAGGCCTGTATTATCATTTTTCTCGCTAATCATCATCAGATAAAAACCAATGGCAGCTACCGCAAGTATTCTAAAAATACTTAACGAAAGTTTACCCCATTCACCGCCGAATTGCATACCAAAGGCCATACCGTTGTTTTCGGTGAAAAGCAATATAAACCAATGATCGAAAACAGGAATTTCTTGCCCGAGCGTTAAGTGAAGTTTAATATAAAACTTCAGTATTTGATCGATGAGCAGGACGAAAAAAATTACTGAAAGCGACTTTTTCAATGGATAGTATTATAGTTTGTTTTGAACTAGTTATTAATATTTTTCCGGCGCTGATTCATTTTTGCTTCTATGCTTAAAGTAGCATGAGGTACAGCTCTTAAACGTTCTTTACTAATAAGTTTTCCGGTTTCGCGACAAATACCGTAAGTGCCGTTTTCTATCCTAACCAATGCATTTTCGAGGTTAGTGATAAACCTATGCTGACGTGCTGCCAAACGGCTGTTTTCCTCTTTCGATAATACCTGCTGTCCTTCTTCGAGCACTTTAAAAGTAGGCGATGTGTCGTTGGTGTCGGCATCGCTATGATTGGTATATGCTTCCGTAAGCAGTATGAGGTCTTCGTTTGCCTTGGCAAGTTTATTGAGAATTATCTGACGGAACTCTTCAAGTTCCTCTTTAGAATATCTCGCTTTTACTTCTTCTGTTTTACTTTCTTTCATAGCCTCAAAATTTTAGTGTTAATAGAAATTAACCGTATAAAAATAGATAAATTTTTTCAACTGTCAATTATTTTTCTGAATAATTAACTTTCTTTTTTTGTTAAAATAAGTTTCGTGCTCAGTCCGTCGATGAGTTCTATCTCTTCAACATTCTGATTTTCAATTTGCCGAACCATTTGCATCTCGCCAAGCGTTTCGGTGCTTATATATTCTTTGAAATTGCGAAAAGCATCTGCAGTTTGATTGTTTTCCTCAATTAAAATACTTATGCGGTCGGTTACTTCTAATCCTTTTTCTTTCCGCAAATTTTGTATTCTGTTTACTAATTCACGAGCCAAACCTTCGTTTTGCAGTTCGGGAGTAATGGTAATATCAAGTGCAACAGTAAGATTATCAAGAGTGGCTACACTCCAGCCTTGAATGTCATCGGTGCTGATTTCAACATCTTCGGTGCCAATTTCAAATAATTGATTTCCAATATGAAACACTAATTTTCCTTCTGTTTCTATCTTTTTTATTTCCTCTTGTCCGAAAGTATTGATGGCAGTGGCAAGTTGTTTCATCATTTTACCGTATTTGGGTCCTAGACTTTTAAAATCGGGTTTGATTTTTTTCACCAATACATTCGAATCGCCGGTAAGATATTCGATGGTTTTTATATTAGTTTCCGAAAGAATAAGGTGTTCAACTGCCTGAATTTGTTTTTTAAAATGTTTGTCGAAAACGGGAATCATCACCTTATTTAAAGGTTGCCGCACACGTAATTTTGTTTTTTTTCGCAATGAGAAAATCATTGATGATATTTTCTGTGCGAGTTGCATCCGGACTTCAAGTTCTTCATCAATTTGTTTTTCGTTAGCCATAGGGAAATCGGTCAGATGCACTGATTCCGACTTTATACGACTTGTTACGTTGTTTAAGTCTTTATACAACCTGTCGGCAAAGAATGGAGCAATGGGTGCAATCAGTTGCGAAACCACTTCTAAGCATTGATACAGTGTTTGATAAGCTTGTATTTTATCGTCCAAATAGCTATCTTTCCAAAAACGGCGTCGCGAAAGGCGTACATACCAATTACTTAGGTGCTCGGTAACAAAATATTGAATGGCTCGTCCGGCACGTGTAGGTTCATATTGGCCATAGGCTTTGTCGACTGTTTTTATTAATGAATTCAGTTCGGATAGTATCCAACGATCGAGTTCGCCGCATTGTTCCGTTGGAATTTCTTTTTCGCAGTATGCAAAACCGTCGATATTGGCATACAGGGCAAAAAAAGCGTAGATATTGTATAAAGTACCGAAAAATTTTCTTTTTATTTCGTCAATGCCCGACAAATCGAAACGAAGATTATCCCAAGGTTGGGCATTGGTAATCATATACCACCGGGTAGCATCGGGGCCAAATTTTTCAATGGTTGCAAAGGGGTCGACTGTATTGCCGGATCGTTTCGACATTTTATTTCCTTTTTTATCAAGCACAAGACCGTTCGACACCACCGTTTTGTATGCTACCGAATCAAACAGCATTATGGCAATGGCATGGAGGGTAAAAAACCAACCGCGCGTTTGATCGACACCTTCGGCAATAAAATCAGCTGGGAAATTTTCTTTGAAATCTTCTTTGTTTTCAAAAGGATAATGAAATTGTGCATAAGGCATCGAACCCGAATCGAACCACACGTCGATAAGTGAGGGTTCGCGGTACATTTTTTGACCACTGTCGGAAATCAAAACAATTTTATCAACATAGGGACGGTGGAAATCAAAGGTTGAATAGTTGTCGTTGCTCATCTCGTGAGGGTTGAAATCTTTCAAAAAATTTTCGTCGATTACATCGGCGGCAACGGCTTTTTCCAATTCGACTTTCAGTTCGGCTGCCGAGCCGATACATTTTTGTTCGCTTCGATCTCTTGTAGTCCATATGGGCAGAGGTGTACCCCAAAAGCGTGAACGCGACAGGTTCCAATCCACCAAATTCTCAAGCCAATTGCCAAAACGTCCTTCTCCGGTAGATTTTGGTTTCCAACTGATGGTTTTGTTAAGTGCTATCATCCGTTCTTTGACGGCAGTGGTTTTGATAAACCAACTGTCGAGCGGATAATATAATATCGGCTTGTCGGTACGCCAGCAGTGCGGATAGCTATGCGTGTGTTTTTCGATACGAAAAGCCTTATTTTCTTTTTTTAAAACTATAGCTAAATCCACATCAACTGTTGTGTCAGCTTTAGTGAGGGTGGGATCGTAATCATTTTTTACGAAACGACCTGCATATTTACCATATTTTTCTTTGTCGATGTAATGATTAATAAATGTTTTATCAAGATCGTTTAAACGAAAAAACCTTCCTCTAAGATCAACCATTGGGCATTTTTCGCCGTTTTTGTCAATCAAAATTAAAGGAACAATACCGGCAACTTTGGCTACACGGTCGTCGTCGGAACCAAAAGTGGGAGCAATGTGTACAATTCCAGTGCCGTCGCCGGTGGTTACGTAATCGCCGGCGATAACTTCAAAGGCCTTACCCATAGGCTTTACCCAAGAGAAAAGTTGTTTGTAGCAAATGCCTGTTAACAGGTTGCCTTTGTAAACCCCGGCTATTTTGTACGGAATATGTTTGTCGCCGGCTTTGTATTCTTCAACGCTCAAGGCTACGTCTTTTGCATTAAAATAAGACGAGAAACAATCTTTGGCAAGAAGTACACTTATGTGCTGGCCTGTATAAATATTAAAGGTTTTTACTTTGTAATAATCTATCGAAGGGCCAACGGCAAGCGCCGTGTTCGAGGGTAGAGTCCAAGGTGTAGTAGTCCATGCAAGAAAATAGAGGCTTTCGCCGGCTTCGTCGAAAAGAAATTCGGAGACTCTGTTTCTTATGACTTTGAATTGGGCAACTATTGTTGTGTCGGAAACATCGCGGTAGCATCCCGGTTGATTTATTTCGTGGTTGCTCAAACCGGTTCCGGCAGCAGGTGAGTATGGCTGAATAGAATAACCTTTGTAAAGAAGATCTTTTTTGTAAAGCTCCTTGAGTAAATACCAAACGGTTTCGATATATTTGTTATCAAAAGTAATGTATGGTTGTTCAAGGTCAACCCAGTAACCGATTTTTTTAGTCATATCGTCCCATAAATCTTTGTATTTAAGGACATTGGCACGACAAGCTTTGTTGTATTCTTCAACACTTATTTTTTTACCGACATCCTCTTTTGTAATGCCAAGGTCCTTTTCCAAACTAATTTCCACAGGCAAACCGTGCGTATCCCAGCCGGCTTTACGCACAACGTATTTTCCCTTCTGCGTTTGGTAGCGGCAAAACAAATCTTTAATGGTACGCGCCATCACATGGTGAATACCAGGTTTTCCGTTAGCCGACGGAGGCCCTTCGTAGAAAACAAAATGTTCTTTTCCCTTCCGGTTTTCGAGACTTTTTCCGAAAATATCTTCTTTTTCCCAATAATCGGCTATTTCTTTAGCTATCTGCGGAAGATTCAAGTTTTTGTATTCTTTATATTTTTTCTCCATCAGGATAAAAATAATTTACTTTTTAAAAATTGGGTGCAAAAGTAACAAAAATTGATTGACGGATAATTGAATGTTTTGTGTAGATGGATAATATTTTGATACACAAGGAAAATCAAATAGGTTTTATTATAGTGGCGGATCGGCTTTTCGTTATAAAGAAAAAAGAGTGTGCAACACATAAGGAAAGTTAATAATTGTCTAAAATCAGTAATTCTATTTATTTCAACTTGAAAACCCATGTCCTTTGGGTGTGGTAATATTCTTTTGGCTATGCTTTTTTGTTTGTTGAGATAAATTAAATGATGAACAAATGATTAACGAATCAAGATTTAAGAGGTAAATTTAAACTTCAAGATTCTAAAATCAATAATTGGTATTCTATATTCAAAAAAATAGAAAATGCTCAAAAGCCTCCTATGTGGGCAGACCAAAGCCATCTTCTTAGAAGTTGGATTATTTATTAAATTTCAGAACTCTTTACACGTGGTAATTCTGTCTGTTGCAAAAAAATACCAGCCAAACCACTATCTTATTAGCTATTAACATACTAAAATTTCGGATTTCGTATAAATCTGATTATCAACAATATAAAATTTAAAAATGTTGCATTTTTAAGTGTATATTAAATTTTGTGGTTGTTATTAACAATATTATGCAACATGACAAACATATAAAAAACGCTGGAACAAATCAAAAAGATTTCGCAAAACAACCAAGAAATTAGCGACAACATTGGCAACGTTATGGGCAACTTAGAGGTAACGTCAGTGCTTAAACCATTTGACGTATTAAAACGAAAAAGATCATTTATTTTCACTCTTGCTATAATGTTACTCATTTTGCCATTTATTGTGAGATATGATATGCTGAATGCTCGCCTGAGCTGGATAAAGATGAATAAAGAAGATGTCGAAAAATATATCGTCGATATTTCTATTTCACCACTTAGGATACCGATGGTTGCAAGCCAGGAGAGCATTACCATCACCACTGTTCTTTTGGGCGGAACACTTGCCAACAAAGGCCTTGCAAATCTTTCCATACTGCTTGTTTCGGTAATATCGTTGCTGATTTTTTTTGCTGTTCCACAAATCATAAAAATCATTGGCGAAAAAGGAAACAAAATAATGATAAAATTAATGGGGTTGATTGTGATGGTTATTGTCGTTGGGTTCTTTTTTGCAGGAGTGAAACCTTATGTTCAGGCGATGATGTACCGGTGAAAATGTCTCAAACGCTATGTACTTCATATAATTTCCACATAATATAATAATATTTAACTATTTTTCTATTGCTTATCATGAGTTTCTCTTTTCTATTTTTATAAGTTTGCTTCTTAAAACTAAAATTCGGTTTATGAAAAAAATAGGAATTCGATATGAAGATAAATATATGATGGAAAGACGTGTACCTTTGACGCCTCAACATGTTAAGCTGTTGGTAAAACAAGGATTTGAAGTGCAGGTTATTCCATCCGAAAAACGAATTTTTAAAGATGAAGAATACAAAGCGGCTGGCGCCATTTTAAAAAATGAGCCTTTAGATGCCGAACTAATCCTCGGGGTTAAAGAAATGCCCATAGGTTATTTTCAGGAAGATAAAACCTATATATTTTTTAGTCATACCATCAAAGGGCAGCCTTATAACATGCCTCTGCTAAAAGATATGATGATAAGCAAAAGCAATTTGATTGATTACGAACGTATTATTGACGATTTAGGTGGACGGCTTATTTTTTTCGGTCGCTTTGCCGGTCTTGCTGGGATGATTAATTCGTTGTGGTCGTTAGGACGGCGGCTAAAAATAAAAGGTATTGAAACACCTTTTACACAAATCGACCAAACCCACACCTATAATTCTATTGAGGAGGCCAAAGCAATAGTGTCGAAAGTAGGAATGGGAATTGTTAAAAATGGATTACCCGGCAGTCTCACACCTTTGGTTATTGGAATTACTGGCTATGGCAATGTGTCGAAAGGCGCTCAGGAAATTTTAAATCTTTTGCCAGTAATTGAAATATCTCCTGCCGATTTAATGCGCCTACATCAACAATCGCATATTCCTTCGAATATTATTTACAAAGTGGTTTTCGAAGAAAAACATCTTGCCATAAGCAAGTCGAAGGGTAAAGCTTTCGATTTGCAGGAATATTATCAGCATCCCGAACGTTTCAGGGGCGTTTTCGAGCAATATCTCCCAAAGTTGAATGTACTGATGAATTGTATGTATTGGGACGATCGTTATCCACGTATCATTGCTAAAGATCAGCTTGAAAAAGTGTATAAAAACGGCGATTTGCGGCTCGAAGTAATTGGTGATATTACATGCGATCCCAACGGATCGGTAGAAATAACACACAAAGGAACAGAAATTGAAGATCCTGTTTTTGTTTACAATCCGGTAACACGAGCACCTGTGATGGGTTTCGAGGGAGATGGTGTTCTCGTGATGGCTGTAGATATTTTACCGAGCGAATTACCGCGCGAATCGTCTATGGCTTTTAGTAATGCTCTCATAAAATATTTGCCTCATCTTGCCAACGCATCATTGAACACCAATTTTGAAAAATTGGATATTCCGGCACCTTTCAAAAGAGCTATGATTCTTTTTAAGGGCGAATTAACGCCCGATTATCAATATCTTAAAAATTATTTATAAAATTAACCAAATGAAAGATATTCTTGTTCTCGGGGCAGGTTTGTCAACAACCAGCCTTATCAAATATTTATTGAAGAATGCCAAAGAATACGATTGGCATATTACCGCAGCAGACATCAACGAAGAAATGGCTCGCAAAAAAGTAAACGGTCATTCGCGTGGCAAAGCCGTTATTTTTGATATTAATGACGACCTCGAAAGCTGGCGTACTATTGCAAAAGCCGATTGTGTTGTCTCTATGCTTCCGGCTTTTATGCATCACCTTGTTGCTAAAAAATGTATTGATTTGCGAAAGCCTATGCTAACGGCTTCGTATGTTACCGATGAGATTAAAAAGTTAGATGGATTGGCCAAAAAAGCTAAAATTCCAATTTTAATGGAGCTTGGTGTTGACCCTGGTATCGACCATATGTCGGCTATGCGTCAAATCGACAAAATTAAAGAAGCTGGTGGTGAACTTACTTCGTTTTATTCGTTTACCGGTGGTTTGATTGCTCCCGAATATGACAATAATCCATGGAATTATAAATTTACTTGGAATCCGCGTAATGTGGTTTTGGCCGGTAAGGGTGTGTCACAATATATTCAACAAGGAAGGTACAAATACATTCCTTATTTTCGTTTGTTCGATAGGGTACTTACCAGGAAAATTCTTCAATACGGTGATTTTGAAGCCTATGCCAATCGCGATTCATTGAAATATAGGGAAATTTACAACATCAAAAATATTCCCTCTATGTTTCGCGGAACACTGCGGCGTCCTGGTTTTGCCAAGGCTTGGAACATTTTCGTTCAACTTGGTGCTACCGATGATAGTTTTCGAATAGAAAATTCCGAAAATATGACTTATCGCAACTTTGTAAATTCGTTTATGCGCTACGAACCCAATGTACCCGTCGAAATAAAGTTGCAAGATTATTGTTCCAGTGCTGCCGATCCCGTTGTTTTCGAAAAACTGAAATGGCTTGGCATTTTCGATAAAAGAAAAATCGGGTTGAAGAATGCTACCCCTGCCGATATACTTGAAAAATTGTTGGAAGAAAAGTGGAAACTCGACCCCGATGACAAAGATATGATTATTATGCAGCACGAGTTTAAATACAAAAATGGTATCGACGAACGAATGATTGTTTCAGCAATGGCATATATCGGTAAAAATCAGGATGATACAGCAATGGCCGAAACTGTAGGACTGCCTCTTGCCATTGCAACCAAATTGCTTTTAACAGGAAAAATAAATAAAATAGGAATTCATCGTCCGGTAGAAAAAGACATGTACGAACCGATATTGCAGGAACTTGAAAGTTTTAATATTAGTTTTGCCGAAAAAGAATATATGCTTGATTAAATAATTCATTTGGTTCTTATTGATTGGGCTATACATTATAAATTATAGAAAATGAGCTATTTACTGCCTCTTATTTTAATTGGTATTGCTATTTACTACATTATGAAATGGCAATCGACTGCCAATACCGATAAAAATGCTGCAAATTCGTTTCGTTCGCATAAAGCCGATTCAGGACCTTATAAAACACCGGCATCCACCGACGGGCCAAAAGCAAATAATTATGCCAAATGGATAGGTGGTGGCCTTGGTTGGGCTTTTGGCGGTCCATTGGGTGCTATCTTAGGATATATGTTTGGTTCCATGATGGGCGGGCATGCCGATACGGAACACCGTCAGGGTATCCCTACTCAAACCGGCGACTTTAACGTGAGCTTGCTTGTACTCACAGCAGCTATTATGAAAGCCGATGGTAGTGTGAAAAAGTCGGAACTTGATTTTGTGAAACGTTTCTTCGTTAATAACTTTGGTGAAGAAGCTGCTCGCCATTATATCAATATGCTTGGCGAAATTTTAAAACGTGATGTGCCGGTGAACGATGTGAGTCGGCAAATCGGTAGATATATGGATTTTTCTTCACGGCTGCAACTGTTGCACTACCTTTTTGGTATTGCCCTTGCTGACGGCAAAGCCGACCTTACGGAAATATCTCTTATCGAAAGAATTTCGATTAATATGGGTATCGGAAATTCCGATTTTCAATCTATCAAAGCTATGTTCGTTAAAGATACCGACAATGCCTATAAAATACTCGGCCTAACTACTGATGCTTCAGACAACGAAGTGAAACGGGCTTATTATGAAATGGCCAAAAAATATCATCCCGACAAAGTGAGCCATCTTGGCGATGATGTGAAAAAAGCTGCGGAAGAAAAATTCAGGAAAGTAAACGAAGCCTACGAAATCATTAAAAAAGAAAGAGAAATGAAATAAGTCTTCGTATTTATAATATGGCAAATACCTCTCCCACAAAAAACAAAGTCTGATGAGTAGCTAAATCCAATCCGTAACATTGCGATACGGTTATACATAAGGTATGAAAAAAAGGATTTGCGATTTACACGAACTTCCTAATCTTCACAAGGTTTAGTGTCGGCTATTTACCTGTTTTTCTTTCATTTTGTATTTATTGGAATTATTTTCTTCATTACAAATATCAGATGTGGCCTCGAAAATCGTGGCTGTGTCTGTTATAGCGTCATTTATTTGCCATCGTCTCCGATTTAAGTTTGCAGTATCAATGGTACGTAACAAAGTTTACTTTAGCCTTTTATCCACTTCCTCCAGTTTATTTAGGCCGTGCCGGTTGGTAACTAGTACCTGTAAACTATCTCATGGAAGCGAGTAGTTTAGCGAAATAAATCTGATTTCGTTTCAACGACAATTATCTATAAAAAAAGACTGAAGAAATTATTTTTTATACAATCGCTGTACCAAAACGGCAAACTACCGGTCATTATCCATTTTTCAGCACACGTTTGCATCAGTATATCACTTGATAAATTGCAAATTAATAATAAAAATCTGTTATAACGTCATACCACATCATTTCACCAAATCAAATTATTCTCATCTTTGTAAACCTAAAAAACGAATACCTGTAAAATGTTAAAATATCATTTCGATGCCGTAATTTTCGATCTTGACGGAGTAATTACCAAAACCGCCACTGTGCACAGCCATGCATGGAAAAAAATGTTCGACAAATATTTGCTATTTAGAGCCGAAAAATACAAGGAAGTTTTTTGCGAATTTACGCAAAACGAATACCTCATCTATGTTGATGGAAAGCCTCGTTACGACGGTGTAAAAAGTTTTCTCACATCGCGCAACATTATTTTGCCTTTTGGAGCATCCGGCGATACTCCCGATATGGAAACAGTTTGCGGCTTAGGAAACAAAAAGAATTTTGCTTTCAACGAAGTATTGAAAAACGAGGGTGTGGAAGTTTATCCTTCTAGTGTGAAGTTGATGAAATCATTGCAAGATGCCGGTATCGGTGTGGGAGTAGCGTCGTCAAGTAAAAATTGTCGCGCTGTCCTCGAAGTGGCCCGATTAGAAAATATGGTTGCAACACGTGTTGATGGAATAGTGTCGGCCAAAATAGGATTGAAAGGAAAACCGGCTCCCGACATTTTTCTTACTGCAGCAAAAAATTTAAATGTTAAACCGGCAAAAACTGTTGTCGTTGAAGATGCCACTTCGGGTGTAGCCGCCGGCAAAAACGGTAATTTCGGACTTGTAATCGGTATTGCTCGCGACGATAACCGCCACGACTTGAAAATCAATGGTGCCGATTGGGTAGTAAACGATTTGGAAGAAGTAAATATTGAAAAAATTGATGATTGGTTTGTAAATGGGATGGAAAAAGATAGCTGGCAAATTGCTTATTACGACTACGATACGGAAAATGAGCGTTCGCGTGAAACACTGCTTACAGTGGGCAACGGCTATTTTGGCACACGAGGAGTTATGGAAGAATCGGAAGCCAATGCGGTGAACTATCCCGGAACCTACATAGCCGGTGTGTATAATCGACTTACAACAGTTGTTACAGGCAAAGAGGTTGTAAATGAAGATTTTGTAAACTGTCCTAACTTTTTACCCATTCGTTTTAAGGTGGACGACGGATTGTGGATAAACCCCAACAATGTAGAAATTGTTGACATTGAACGAAAACTAAATCTAAGAAACGGCCTTTTGTCGAAAAAGATGGTGGTAAAAGATGATGACGGACATCTCAGCCGCATTCAATCGGAACGCTTTGCCTCAATGCACAATCCGCATATAGCCGGTTTGCGTTATAAAATCACTCCGTTAAATTATGCGGGAACAATAACCATTTGCTCAATTCTCGACGGTACTATAACCAACCAAGGTGTAGAACGCTATCGGATGCTGAATTCGAAACATCTCGAAGCTGTTGAACAAGGAGGCAAAGGGAGGGTTTCTTTTATTAAAGTAAAAACCAATCAGTCGGACATCACAATTGCCGAAGCTGCCCGATTATCGCTTGTTTCGGAAAAAGAATTGGATGATAGAATTGTCGTTAGCACCGAAGAAGGGATTGTTTTTTCGGTGTACGAAAAACAAGTAATCGAAAATCAAAGTATTGTAATAGAAAAAGTTGTGAGTATTTTTACCAGCCTTGAAGAAGACAATCCGTTGATGACAGCCTTGGAAGTTGTGAAACAATCCGTATCGTTCGACAAACTGTTTGTAGAGTCGGCCTTGTCATGGGGAAAAATTTGGGACAAGATCGACATTGTTTTGCAGGGCGACCGTAACTCGCAAAAATTGTTACGGCTACATTTGTATCATTTGTTGGTGTCGGCATCACCACACAACGAAAATATTGATGCGAGTGTTACGGCACGAGGCTTACATGGCGAAGCTTACAGAGGTCATGTTTTTTGGGACGAATTGTTTATTTTACCTTTTTATGCAGTTCATTTCCCAAAAACAGCTCGTTCGCTGTTGATGTATCGTTATCGCCGTCTCGACAAAGCTCGCGAATATGCATCACAATGCGGCTATAAAGGGGCGATGTTTCCGTGGCAAAGTGGTAGCAGCGGCAGCGAAGAAACACAAACACTTCACTTGAATCCTGTTTCGAGCGAATGGGGAGCCGATTATTCATCGCTACAGCGACATATATCGCTTGCCGTAGCCTACAACATTTGGGAATATTTCAGTATTACCAATGATATTGATTTTTTGGAATGTTATGGCTTGGAAATGTATCTCGAAATTTGTCGCTTTTGGAAAAGTAAAACTTTTTGGGACAAGAAAGAAAAACGTTATAGTATTGATAAAGTGATGGGGCCCGACGAATTTCACGAAATGTATCCCGAATCTAACGAAGGTGGTTTACGCGACAATGCTTATACGAACATTATGGTTGCATGGCTGTTTAAAAAGGCTAAGGAATTACTCGAAACCGTTGGACCAAAAGCAAAAAAAATATTAGCCGGTAGAATTGGATTCGATACTAAAGAGATTGATATATGGCAAGAAATCCGCAAAAAACTCCGTCTCGTTATTTCGCCCGAGGGCATCATTGCACAATACGATGGTTATTTTGATTTAAAAGAACTTGATTGGAATTATTATCGTAAAAAATATGGCAATGTTTGTCGGATGGATCGTCTGTTGAAAGCCGAAGGAAAATCGGCCGACGAATATAAAGTTGCAAAACAAGCCGACACGCTGATGGTTTTTTATAATCTTAAAAAGGAAGAAGTAGACTGCTTACTCGAAGAAATGGGCTATCATCTGCCAATAGATTATTTGGAAAAAAATTTGAAGTATTATTTACAGCGTACCTCGCATGGCTCTACGTTGAGCCGGGTGGTTCATGCCAGGCTGGCACAACTTATCGGAGAAAAACAACTTGGCTACAAACTTTTTTCGGATGCACTCAATAGCGATTTCAACGACATACAAGGTGGTACTACCGGCGAAGGTATACATGCGGGCGTAATGGCCGGAACGGTAATGATAACATTGACAGTGTACAGCGGAATAAACCTGAAAAGCAAAATGTTGCATATTAACCCCGATTTCCCCAAAAATTGGGAAAAAATTAAAACAACAATTCTTTTTAGAAACAATCAATTCGATTTAACGCTAACAGGAAAAAGTGTTTCGATAAAATCGGACATTAACGCAAAAGTTACTGTTTTCGGAAAAGAAACGCAAACCAATAAGTTACCAAAAATTATGTACAAAATTAACTCATAATATTTTCGTACCTTAAAAAAAAATTCGCATTCGCTACTTTGTTGATAAAATCATTTGTTGAAAAATCATAAAATTATGTTAGAAGACATATTATTAATTGAAGAAAAACATCGCCGAGTTGCCACCGGCATCGTTGACGTGATCTTACAAAACAAAAAAGAAAAATATATTGTTGCTATTTCGGGTGAGTCGGGTTCCGGAAAATCGGAACTTACCCATGTGGTAGCCAAAGAACTGAGGAAGTTCAATATTTTTGCCAAGCCTGTTCATCTCGACGATTTTTTTAAAACACTTCCACTCGAACGGCGAACTTGGCGCCAACGCAATGGCGTTGAAAAAGTTGTAGGCATAAGCGAAATAAACTGGGATGCTGTACAAAAAACCATCTGCGACTTTAAAAACAACCGGAAGTCGAGCATGCCTTGCGTCGATTTGGTTACCAATCAAGTTGATACTCTTACTACCAATTTCGACGGTATCGGTATGTTGGTTCTCGACGGCTTGTATGCAATTAATACAGATGAAGTCGATTTACACGTGTTTATTGAGCTAACATATCACGAAACAAAAAAAGCACAACAGTTGAGGGGAAAAGAAAAATTAGATAATTTACGTTTGCAAACCCTTGAAGCCGAGCACAGAGCTGTGCAATCGCTTAAATACAAAGCCGATTTGTTTGTTGACAAGAAATACCATTTGGTGAAAGCTGCAACCGGAAACGAAACTGTAAAAAAAAATAAGATGAAACATCCCTAACAAACAAGTTTGACACACAAGAGAATGATTAAATTTTAATACATTAATAATCTAATAATTAGAAAATTTTAAACATATGAAACATCCATGATCCGCTTGGGGCGGAACACACAAGAGAATGATTATAAAAGCCCCGTAGGGGCGTAATATTTG
>QIKE01000024.1 GCA_003232915.1 Bacteroidota bacterium
AGTAAGGCAAGTGCTTCGGATAATGCTCTTTAATTGACATGTGCAAATTTAAACGAATTTCTCAACTTGACCGAAGGGAATAAGCAGTTTTTTTATAATACCTCATAATATCCCTTTCTATCATTAGTCCATTCCTTAGTCAAATACGACCTGGGTCAATCAACATTGAATATTTCCCCGCACAGAAGCGACATATACCCCTTTGACAGTTATCTATTTTTACAATAGTGCCAGCGAATATTGACGGGCTAGGCCGGTAGACTTTGTCCCTTTCTTCAAATGAGCTTTCTCATCAGTTATCAAGCCTATAGCTCCCCTGCTTTTCATTCAATAATTTGCGTTCACGACTAATGTCTTGCATAAGCCCTAGTCCCATGGTGAATTTGAGATCGTATGTTGAATTGATTTATAATTACTTTCCGCCACTTTTTCTATAATTCTTTCAATATTTCGCTTGCCTCTTTCTGCAAAAAACGGCCTCTGAATATATTTATATACTTTGTCTTTTACACCCTTCCTCCTTACAAGAAAGCGTTTTTAAAATCTTGAAAAAAATATTTTGAAATCACCTGATAATAAGGAGTTTATATGTTTTAAGTTATAATTTGTAAAAGACTGATAATCATTCGTTTGTAGATTTGTTCGATATGCTTAACCTTTAGTGACTCATCTTGTTATGTATTTAATTACTGTTCAAATATTCAAATTGTTTTTATCTCAACCAAATGTTTGTTGGACTATTTTTGATTTACAAAAGCAGAATTAACAGTAATAAAAAGTTTCCCCCCTAATTTGCACTATTCTTTCAAAATTGCCTGCTATGTCTAAAAGTTCTGTAACCTTAAAAAAAAGTATTAAGATTGTTGGGTTCATCTTTGGTTTGGCTATATTTTTCATTATTTACATTTTCGTTGATCTTAATCCGCAAAAACGTGCTGCAACAGCAACTCTTGCCGTTGCGTTGTTGATGGCTGTTTGGTGGGTTTTCGAAGTAGTACCGCTTTGCCGTTACAGCCTTGTTGCCGGTGATTTTATATCCCTTGCTCGGCATTATGAACGGCAAAACGGTATCAAGCGTTTACTTCAACGATATCATTTTTTTGTTTTTAGGAGGTTCTATCGTCGCTCTTGCAATGCAACGTTGGAATTTGCACAAACGAATTGCTTTACGAATTTTATTGCTTACGGGTCAGGGTAAAATACTTTTTGGATTCATGGGTTCTACGGCTTTTCTTTCTATGTGGATTTCCAATACAGTTACCGTTATGATGATGATTCATATTCTGTTGTCAATCATCGAAGAAATAAGTACCAACATGGATGAACATTCGTCGTCGCGTTTTACGATCGGACTTCTACTTGGCGTAGCCTACGGTGCATCTATCGGAGGAATAGCCACTTTAGTAGGAACACCACCCAACCCGATGTTTACCAAAGTTTTTCTTATTATGTTTCCTAAAGGTCCCGAAATCAGTTTTGCTGCATGGTTTGCCTTTGTTTTTCCTATTTCGGTTTTGGTATTTCTTACGGCTTGGTTTTATTTATTTTATCTTTTTAAGGCCATCTAAAGAAGCAGTTTAAACTATTGAAACAAGAGCTTTTGCTGAACAACATCATTTGCTTGGGAAACCGTCGATGGAAGAAATTATCGTGATGATTGATTTTGCTCTAATGGCGCTGTTGTGGATGACAAGGACGGGTTTCCATATCGAAGGATTTAAAGTTCCCGCTTGGTCGTCGTTATTTCAAAATCCTAAATTTTTCAATGACGGAACGGTAGCTATTTTTATGGCGTTGCCGCTTTATTTTGTCCCGTCGAACCCCCAAAAAGATACTTTTATAATGAATTGAGAATATTCGAAACGCTTACCTTGGAATATTGTATTGTTGTTTGGTGGCGGTTTTGCATTAGCTATCGGTTTTAAAGATTCAGGACTTTCGGAATGGTTTGGACATTCGCTGAAGTTCTTTTCGACTTTTCATCCCATTGTTTTAATTCTTTCGGTAAGTGTAATTATGATGCTTCTCACAGAACTAACTTCAAACACGGCCACCACACAAATTTTGCTTCCCATATTAGTAGCACTTGCCGTTTAGGTAAAAATTAATCCGTTGTTGTTAATGCTTCCCGCTACTCTTTCAGCTTTTATGGCTTTTATGTTGCCTGTTGCCACCCCTCCCAACGCTATTGTGTTTAGTTCAAACAAAATAACAGTGGCACAAATGGCCAAAACAGGTGTTTTTTTAAACTTTATAAGCGCTATTATCATCACTTTTTTTACTTACTATTATGCGCCTCTAATTTTTCATATTACAGTGGGAAGTTTTCCCACTTGGGCCACTCCTTGAATATTGATGATGATAAATTTATTTGTGCTTAATTTTAACTTTAAGGAATTACTGACATTTAACGATGGAAAATCTCTCGCTATCGAAAACCGGTGTTTATGATTTTTTATTAGGTTTGTTGAAGAATCATAAATAATTTAAAGCATGAGTACTAACTCTTTTGTCAAGCAAAAAAAGGCCTATGTTTATGCACTGTTTGCCATATTATTTTGGTCGACTATAAGCTCGGCATTCAAAATCACTCTACGTTATGTTTCATTCGACGAACTGCTACTTTGGTCGGTAATTTTTGCTATTGTTGTACTCGGAATGATTAATCAAACCGGGAAAAATCCTTTAAGGAAAGCCGATTTATCAAAGCGTTCGCTTATGTCATCGGCAACTATGGGCTTTTTCAATCCGTTTTTATATTATCTTGTATTATCAAAAGCTTACGATTTGCTTGAAGCACAAGAAGCTATGTCGCTGAATTATATTTGGCCTGTTGTTTTGGTGTTATTCTCTATTATTTTTCTCAAACAAAAGATCAAATGGATAGCTATTTGTGCATTGTTCATTAGCTTTTTCGGTATTCTTGTAATTATCACCGATGGCAACATCACCAAATTAAATTTCCATAATCCGTTAGGCATATCCTTAGCTCTCGGAAGTGCTCTGTTTTGGGCTACTTATTGGATTTTAAATATGATAGACAAAAGAGAAGATACCGGCAAAATTTTGTTAAACCTTACTTTCGGACTGATTTTTATCTTATTATATTTTTTACTAACCGATAGGAAAGTTAGTATTCCTTCCGTAAAAGGATTGGCAGGCTGTCTATACATCGGCATTTTCGAAATGAGCATTACGTTTGTTGTTTGGTTGCGGGCATTGAATTTTTCGAAAGATACTGCCAAAGTGAGCAATTTGGTTTATTTTTCACCTTTTCTTGCCTTGTTTTGGATAAGACTTACGGTAGGCGAGAGTATCAGGCTTTCTACAGTCGCAGGATTGGCATTTATCATTTTTGGAATCGTTTTGCAACAGATTTTCAGTAGAAGAAAAAATATAATCACTAATAGAAAATAGTTTGGGTTGAATCAGGGTACGTTTTCTTGTTTCATACAATTAAAGTGAATTTATCGTCCAAGAATTCGTAGTCGATCTTTTTTTGGCATTTTTTCAACTACAAGCCGATACGAATCGTCTATCCAATTTTTAATTAGTTTATCTGGAATACTATCGTCGAGTAAAATGGTATTCCAAAATTTTTTGTTCATATGGTAACCTTGTGTTACCGCATCGTATTGTTCACGTAGTTCAATAGCTATATCCGGATCACATTTCAGGTTGATACTCAAGGGTTCGTCAATAGCCATTAAGACAAACATTTTACCATTTATTTTAAACACGAGAGTGTCGTTATCAAAAGGAAAACTCTCTGTAGTTTCAGCTTTTTTCAGGCAATAACTTCTTATTGATTCAATGTTCATTATTAAACATTTATTTTATAGGAATACAATAAATTAACAAATTTGTTGCAAAATACAAAAAAACTTGACTTATATATATTTTCGATTACTTTTGCACCGAGAGATAGGTTAATCTGACAGGCCAAAATTATGGTAGCTTAACTTATCTCTTTTTTCTTGTAAGTAAAATTAAAATAAGAATTATGGGCTTAAAAGAAAAAACTTCCGACCTAAAAAAACGTATGCGCAATGCGTTAAAAGGGGGTGGCGACAAAGCCATAAAAAAGCAGAAAGCCATTGGGAAGCTCACTGCACGTGAGCGAATCATTGCTTTACTCGACCCAAAAAGTTTTCACGAATACGATTTGTTTGTGGAACATGCTGCCAAGGATTTCGATATGGATAAAAAATACCTTCCGGGCGACGGAGTTATTACCGGAACAGGTATGCTTAGCGGTCATCCGGTTTGTATATATGCTCAAGATTTTACAGTTGCCGGTGGTTCGCTCGGGTGGATGCATGCCAAAAAAATCACTAAAATAATGGATCATGCCTTAAAGTTGAAAGTACCCTTAATAGGTATTAACGATTCGGGAGGTGCTCGCATTCAGGAAGGAGTGAACTCGTTGGCGGGTTACGGTGAGATATTTTTCAGAAATACATTGGCATCGGGTGTAATTCCACAAATTTCAGTGATTCTCGGTCCTTGTGCCGGTGGTGCTGTTTATTCGCCGGCGCTTACCGACTTTGTTTTCGTGGTAGAAAATATATCCAAAATGTTCATCACCGGGCCCGAGGTTATTAAAACCGTTTTGGGTGAAGAAATAAGTATGGAAGCCCTTGGCGGTGCACGTGTACATTGCGAAACAACCGGAAACGCACATTTTTTCGCACGTACGGAAGAAGAATGTTTTAGTCAAATAAAAAATCTTGTTAGTTATATTCCTTGGAATAACAAACGAAAGGCCGAGAAATTCCCTAAGAAATCGCCTAAGACAAGAACTTATAATATCGAAAACATTATTCCTGCTGATGCTCGTGAGCCTTATGATGTTAGAGACATTATCAAAGCACTGTCCGACGATTCTTTGTTTTTGGAAATCATGGAACTTTTTGCGCAAAATATAGTTATTGGTTTCGGTCGTATGGATGGCGAAACTGTTGGTTTTGTGGCTAATCAACCATTAGTTCTTGCTGGTGTTCTTGATGTTGATTCTTCCGACAAAGCCGCCCGTTTCATCCGTTATTGCGATGCGTTTAATATCCCCCTTGTTACACTTGTTGACTTGCCTGGTTATTTGCCTGGTGCCGATCAAGAACATGCCGGTGTTATACGACACGGTGCCAAAATACTTTATGCCTATTCCGAAGCTACGGTTCCTAAAATTACCGTTATTATGAGAAAAGCTTATGGTGGTGGTTATATTGCCATGTGCTCGCATCATTTGCGTGCCGATTTTGTATTTGCTTGGCCCACAGCCGAAATAGCCGTGATGGGTCCCGAAGGTGCTGCCAATATTATTTTTCGTAAGGAAATTTTTGCTTCCGACAATCCCGATGAGTTCAGAAAACAAAAAGTGGAAGAGTATAAAGAAAAATTTGCCAATCCTTATGTTGCAGCTGCTTACGGATATATTGATGCTGTAATAGAACCAGCCGAAACAAGGAAAAAACTTATCAGGGCACTTGAAATATCTAAAGAAAAAGATATTTCAAATCCTAAAAAGAAACACGGAATACCACCGTTTTAAAATCTGTTTATTATAAAATATCTTTTTCGGAAAACAACAATTTGCCGGATGTTATTACACAATAAAAAACACAATATTGATATTAAATTATAATTATGGCAACAAAAAATGACACATATATTTTTGAAACATTCATTATTGAAGGAGCTGAATACAAAACTCTTTTGAGCGATAAGTTTAAAAACCGAAAGAAATATGAGGAAAAAGACTCGAAAATAATTACGGCTTTTATCCCCGGTACTATTTTGAAACTTTTTATAAAAAAAGGAAGTAAAATTGCTGAAGGAGAGCCTTTGCTTATTCTTGAGGCGATGAAAATGCGCAACATCGTTAAGTCTCCCCTCGAAGGTCGGGTTAGATCAATTTATGTTAGCGAAAACGAAAAAGTCGCCAAAGAACAGCTACTTGTCGAAATGGAATAAAAAATTCAGTGTTTTCAAAGTGTGTCTTATCGTTGATATATAATAATGCTAACAATTAGGTAGTGGAATTAAAGTGTTTTGGCACTTTGTTTCAACTCAAAAAACCACGTCCTAAGGGCAAAGCAGTGTTCTTTTGGCCTTGACTTTTTGTTTGTTGAGATAAATTGAATAACGAATGAGCCCGGTCTAAAAAGGTTACTAAAATATTTTCAGCCACTTTTACTCCTTAATAATGTAACCAAGGTAGATTAAAAATTCAAGATTCTAAAATCGTTAACCGGTATTCTATATTCAAAAAATAGAAAAACCTTGGTATCCGATCATAACCAGTAATTTTGATAATCAACAGATTACGAAAATATTGCATACTTTTTAATATTTTGATATACACTTGTTTGCATATTTAACGGGAGATGATTACATACCTCATTATAGAAAATACTCAAAAATTCCTTTGTGGGCAAACCAAAGTCACCTTCTTCTAAGAGGGTGGTTTCTTTACTTTTCGTTAAGCATATCGGGACGGTACTTTTGGGTTCGTTGCAGTGCCTGATTGTATTTCCATTCTTCAATAAGCCGTTCATTGCCCGAGAGGAGTATATCGGGGACTTTCCAACCTCTGAAATCACGTGGGCGGGTATAAATGGGTGGTGAAATCAAGTTGTTTTGAAAAGAATCACTCAAAGCCGAAACTTCGTTGCCCAACACACCGGGGATCAAGCGAACCAAGGTATCGACAATTACAGCTGCGGCAAGTTCTCCTCCCGAAAGCACATAATTGCCAATGGAAATTTCTTTGGTGATAAAATGTTGGCGGATGCGTTCGTCGATTCCTTTATAATGTCCGCATAAAATTATCAAATTAACATAAGTAGAAAGTCTGTTGGCTATGGGTTGGTCGAACAGCTCGCCGTGTGGGCTGGTATAAATAATTTCGTCGTAGTGGCGTTCGTTTTGTAGATGTTCGATAGCTTTGGCTATCGGCTCAATCATCATTACCATTCCAGCCCCACCCGAAAAAGCATAGTCGTCAACTTTCCGGTGTTTGTCGGTTGAAAAATCGCGCAATTGATGTAAATAAATCTCGACAATATTTTTTTCCTGTGCTCGTTTAACGATGGAATGATTGAAAGGTCCGACGAACATCTCCGGAAAGATAGTGATGATGTCAATACGCATAAGCGAAATATTTTTGGTAAAAATACATCGAATTTCAAAGCTAAAAAATGGGTTTACAGGATACACGCCTTATTTTTGTGAACCTATCAAACAGAGTATGTGAGTGCATAATATGACGGAGTATTGTCCACCACTATATGGTGCAAATTGTTACACGGCCACGTCTCTTTTATTACGGCGACACTTTATTTAAGCACTAAAACCTATTTAATAATCTCAACACTTCTTTTTACAAAACTGTCGAGTTCTTTTCCTTTCAGCAAATTTTTCGAAAGACGTGCAAGGTCGAAAATTTGTTTTATTATGGCATCTTGCTGTTTTTCGTCGTCGATTTCGGCTATTTTTGTTATTAGTGGGTTATTAGTATTTACCACAAGGTTGAAAGTGTCGGGAAGTCCGCCAAGACCCATCATACCACTTCCGCCGATGGCTTCCATATCTTTCATCCGGCGCATAAATTCGTTTTGTGTAATGGTGGCCGGCATATCGTTTTCGCTCTGGTGTTCAAAGTCTATTTCAAATTGTTTTTTATCAATTATTCTTTCGAAAGCGATTTTTACTTTTTCTTTTTGTTTGTCGTCAAGCTTAGATGGGGCTTCTTCCTCTTTTACAATGAGTTTGTCGATGGTGTTCGAGTCAACTCTTGCAAAGGTTGTGTCGGTAAATTTTTGTTCCAATGTGTTGATAAGGTGGGGATCAAGTACACCGTCCATTAGCAATACGTCGTAGCCTCGCTCTTTGGCTGTTTTAATATAGCCGTATTGTTCATCAAGGTTTGTTGCATATAGATACACCAGTTTTTTGTCCTTATCTTTTTGAGAAGTTTCAATATGTTTTTTGTATTTTTCAAAAGTAAAATATTTTCCGTCAGTATTTTTTAGCAAAGCAAATTTTTCGGCTTTTTCATAAAATTTGGATTCTGAAATCATACCGTATTCGATAAATACTTTGATGTCATCCCATTTTTTTTCAAATTCTTCACGGTGGTTTTTAAATAGTTCTGTAAGTTTGTCGGCTACCTTACGAGTAATATAACCCGATATTTTTTTTACATTTTGGTCACTTTGCAAATACGAACGGCTGACGTTTAGCGGAATATCGGGCGAATCAATAACTCCGTGAAGCATTGTAAGAAACTCGGGTACAATGCCTTCTACCGAATCAGTTACAAATACCTGATTGCAATAAAGTTGTATTTTGTTACGTTGCAATTCGTAATCTTTCTTCACTTTGGGGAAGTACAATATTCCCGTGAGGTTAAACGGATAGTCAACATTCAGGTGAATATGAAACAGCGGGTCATCGAAAGTGTAGGGATAAAGTTCTTTATAAAATATTTTGTATTCTTCGTCTTTGGTTTCAGAAGGTGACTTTTTCCATAACGGATTAGTATTGTTGACGATTTTAGGACGTTTTACTTCTTTGGTTTTAGCATTTCCGTCTTTATCTTTTTCGCCTTCGATGGGTTCGTAAATTGTTTCCATACCAAATTGTATAGGAACCGGCAGAAATTTACAATATTTGCGCAGAAGCTCTTCGATTTTATTATCTTCGAGAAAATCTTTATTTTCTTTGTCGATATACAATGTTATTTCGGTGCCACGGTCTTTTTTATCAATTTCCTCAAGAGAATATGCCGGGCTGCCATCGCATTCCCAACGAACAGCACTAGTATGGCCTCCTTTTTTGTATGTTTTTGTTTTGATAACCACTTTTTCGGAAACCATAAAACTGGAGTAAAAGCCAAGTCCAAAATGTCCAATGATAGCATTTTGTTCCGCTTCGGATTTTGTTTTGAATTTCTTAACAAATTCTTCGGCACTCGAAAAAGCAATTTGGTTTATATATTTTTCCACTTCTTCGGCGGTCATTCCAATACCTCTGTCACTTACCGTAAGCATCCCGTTTTCTTTGTCAACTTTTACACGGATGGTCAAATCGCCCAGTTCGTCTTTATATTTACCAATTGATGTAAGTGTTTTTAATTTTTGTGTAGCATCTACTGCGTTCGATATTAGTTCGCGCAAAAATATTTCATGATCCGAATAAAGAAACTTTTTGATAATCGGGAAAATGTTTTCAGTTTGAATTTCAATGTTACCTGTTTTTTTTGTCATAGTTGATATTTTATTAATTCGGTTTGGAGTAGCCCCAAAACAAAGCTTATGCCAAAGGTGAGAGGTGACAATTTGTCTTTTATATCAATGTCGCTAATCAATTTAAAAAATCGCAACTATTGCCGGTTTATAAAGCTGAAATTTAACATGATACGATAAAATGGACTTAATAAATATTCGGTTCTACTACCATATTAATTGGAAAATTTTATATTGATTGATTTAAATGCCGGATATCAAAATATTCATATAGATTATTGAGAACAACATAGCTTTATCTCCATATAAATCTGATATTTAATACTATAATAACTTTTTACTTCATTTCATTAACTAAATTCGCAGTAGTGCCAAAAAATGCAAAGTCAACAAGTATCAATAGTAAGTATCAATAAAAGAGGATCTGAGAAAATATATTCCAGATTAATTAGACCTGCGACAATTAATCAATAAAAAATTTATGATGCACCTTTTTATAAAAATCTGCCCGAGGTGGATATACAATCATAGCCATAAGCGACGCTAACGGAATAATGTTGCCATTCTTTGAAAATTTATTTCCAGCACCTCAAAATATTATTTAACATAAAAATTTCACTATGATGTATGTGAAATAGTGTATATTTGCATTCAATTTAGACTAAATAAAAATTGTATATGCCACATTACCAGAGCAGAGGGAAAATTCCCCCCAAACGGCACATCGTTTTCAGAAAAGAAAATAAAAGTTTATACGCTGAAGAAGTGATTTCTTCGGAAGGTTTTTCAGATATTTATTCTATTGTTTATCACGAATATGCACCTACAAAAGTTCTCGGTATAGGTGAGGCATATTCGGTAGCTCCCAAGATAGCGGTTGCAGATAATTTACAAAATAGATCGTTTAGAGGTTTTGATATTAAGCCGGAAAGCGACTATCTTGAAAGTCGAAAAGTCGTGTTGTTCAACGACGACGTATATCTTTCGCTTGCTGCTCCGAAAAACAGTATGAAGGAATATTTTTTTAAAAATAGTTTTCATCACGAAATGATTTTTGTGCATTGGGGTTCAGGTACTTTAAAAACCGTTTATGGAAGGCTTGATTTCCGAAAAGGCGATCATTTGATTATTCCGAAGGCGACAATTTATCAGATTGAATTCGATAACAAGGACAACCGGCTGTTTATTGTGGAATCGTTGTTTCCTTTCCGCTACCCGAAACGTTATACCAATGCGTCCGGACAATTGCTCGAACATTCGCCGTATCACGAGCGCGATATTAGATCACCGGCACAATTGGAAACACATTGCGAACAAGGACGCTTCGAGATAAAAATTAAACGATACGATAAAATTTTTCCTTATGTGTATGCGACTCATCCTTTTGATGCCATAGGTTGGGACGGATGCTTGTATCCGTTTGCCTTTTCCATTTACAATTTCGAACCCATTACCGGACGGCTACATATGCCTCCGCCAGTTCATCAAACATTTGAAACGCCGGCATTTGTAACTTGTGCGTTTGTTCCGCGTTTATACGATTATCATCCCCAATCAATTCCCACACCTTATCATCATAGCAATGTTGATTCGGACGAAGTGCTGTATTATGTTGACGGCGATTTTATGAGTCGCAACAACATTAAGCAAGGGCAGATTACATTGCACCCTATGGGACTTACCCATGGGCCGCAACCAGGCGCCATTGAGCGTAGTATTGGAAAAAAAGCAACTGGAGAATATGCGGTGATGGTAGATACCTTTAAACCTTTGAAACTTACACAGGCAGCTGTGGAAATAGAAGACTACGACTATTATAAAAGCTGGATTTAATTGTGTAACAACAGTTTTCAAACCAAATGCAATAGTAAACTAACCGGTTCGCAATGAAAAAGCCATAGTGTATTAAAGCTAATTAAATACGAAAAAAATGAATAGTAAAGTAGAATTTTTACCGATTAACGGAACCGACTATGTGGAATTTTATGTGGGTAATGCCAAGCAGGCTGCCCACTATTACCAAAGTGCTTTTGGCTTTCAGCCTGTTGCGTATGCCGGTCTCGAAACCGGTTTAGTCGACCGTACTTCTTATGTTTTGCGTCAAGATAAAATTACTTTTGTACTCACCGCCGGACTTATACCCTATTCTTCGGTTGCTTTGCATAATAAACTCCACGGCGACGGTGTGAAAGTAATTGCATTGTGGGTTGACGATGCCAGAAAAGCTTTTCACGAAACCATAATGCGTGGTGCGGAGGCTTTCGAAAAACCAAAAGTTACAAAAGATGAGCACGGCGAAGTGGTTACCGCATCCATTCAAACCTATGGTGAAACTATTCATGTTTTTGTTGAACGCAAAAAATATAATGGCCCGTTTTTGCCAGGTTTTGTAAAATGGGAACCCGAGTACCGCCCTGAAGATACCGGTTTGCTTTATGTTGATCATATTGTGGGAAACGTAGGCTTGGGTGAAATGGATAAAGTAGCCGGCTTTTACCGTACCGTGATGGGTTTCGAACAGTTGATTTCTTTTGATGATAAAGATATTTCCACAGAATTTACAGCATTGAAAAGTAAAGTAATGGTTAATGCTGATATGCGAATAAAGTTCCCTATTAACGAACCCGCCGAAGGTTTAAGAAAATCACAGATAGAAGAATTTCTTGATTTTTATATCGGCCCCGGCGCGCAACATATAGCTATGGCTACCGACAACATAGTGAAAACTATTGAAGCTCTTAAAAAAAGAGGTGTCGACTTTTTAAATGTCCCCGACAATTATTATAGTGATGTGGTAGAAAGAGTGGGAAACATCAACGAAGATATTGATGTGCTCAAAAAATACAAAATACTTGTCGACCGCGACGATCAAGGTTATCTTTTGCAACTGTTTAGCAAGCCGGTACAAGATCGTCCTACTTTTTTCTTTGAAATCATCCAACGAAAAGGGGCTAAATCTTTTGGAAAAGGAAATTTTAAGGCACTTTTCGAGTCTATCGAAAGAGAACAAAGAAACAGAGGTACTTTATAAGCCATGTTTCTTGTTGTTATGTTTTTAAAAATATTTGAAAATTATATTATATTTACAAAGAATTTGTTCCTACAATGAAGTTTCAAAATAAATCGTGGATAGAAGTTTCTGCCGACAGCGACTTTCCTATCGAAAACATCCCTTTTGGCATTATTTTGCCCGACGGATATAAGCCCCAAGTAGCCACACGTATTGGCAATACGGCGGTGAGCCTTAGTGTTTTATCTGATTATGGCTATTTCGATGATCTGAATATCGACGATATGAGTGTATTTTGCGAACCGGTATTGAACGGGTTTATGGCTTTAGGCAAAAAGCAAACCGAAGCGGTGAGGAAAAGACTGATGGAACTTTTTAATCACAATAACAGTCAGTTGCGTAATGATAGAGGTGTTGTTGATAATGCACTGTTTGCTATTTCTGAAGTGGAAATGTTATTGCCGGTAAAAGTGACCGATTATACCGATTTTTATTCCAGCATTGAACATGCCACCAATGTTGGGAAAATGTTTCGCAACCCCGAAAATGCACTTTTACCAAATTGGAAACATCTTCCCGTAGGCTATCACGGACGGAGTTCTTCTATAGTTGTTTCGGGAACCGGCATCCTTCGTCCTAACGGACAACTTAAACCCAACGATACGGGCAGACCGGTTTTCGGCCCTACAAAACAAATGGACTTCGAATTGGAGATGGCTTTTATTACCGGAAAACAAACTTTGCTCGGTGAATCTATAGCTACGGAAAATGCAGATGAGTATATTTTCGGCATGGTGATTTTCAATGACTTGTCTGCACGCGACATCCAAAAGTGGGAATACGTTCCTCTTGGCCCTTTTTTAAGTAAAAGTTTTGGTTCGGTGATTTCTCCATGGATTGTAACGCTCGAAGCACTTGCCCCATTCAGGGTAGAAGGACCTAAGCAAAATCCACCGGTGTTGCCTTATCTGCAAACTAAGGGTCCGGAAAATATCGACATTAATCTCGAAGTATTGTTGCAGCCTCTGCATAAAAATCCCGACACTATTTGCCGGTCGAATTTTAAGTATATGTATTGGAATATGAGACAACAACTGGCACATCAAACGGTTAATGGTTGTAATATTAACGTAGGCGATATGTATGCGTCAGGAACAATTTCGGGTACCGAACCCGGTTCGTACGGTTCGATGCTTGAACTAAGTTGGCGAGGAGAAAAACCATTGAAGCTGTCCGACGGTTCAAATCGTACGTTTATCAATGACGACGATACGATTATTATGCGTGCCCATTGTCAAAAAGAAGGTCTGCGCGTGGGATTTGGCGAAAGTGTAACAAAAATTTTGCCCGCAAAAAAAAACTAACAACCAAAATTAGTTAATTGATAATACCATGCTTGAAATTTCAACCGAAGAATACGACAACAAAAAGCTATTCGAGTTGCTGCTAACCGGCGTAGCACCTCGCCCAATTGCATTTGCGAGTACGGTGGACTCGGAAGGCAATAAAAATTTATCGCCTTTTAGTTTTTATAATGCTTTCGGCGTTAATCCTTCCACACTTATTTTTTCGCCTTCTCGGCGTGGACGCGACAATACCACCAAACACACCTTTGAAAACTTAAAAGAAGTTCCTGAAGTGGTAATTAATGCCGTAAACTTTTCTATGGTGCATCAAATGAGCCTAAGTAGCACCGAATATCCAAAAGGAGTAAACGAATTCGAAAAAGCCGGTTTTACACAGCTACCTTCAATAAAAATTAGGCCATATAGAGTGAAACAATCGCCCTTACAATTTGAGTGCAAGGTACGTGATATTATCGAAATTAGTGGCAAACCTGGTTCAGGTAATCTAATTATTTGCGAAATTGTTTATATTCATATCGACGAAAAGGTGATTGATGAAAACGGAACTATCAATCCGAACCGCCTTGATTTGGTGGGGCGTCTTGGTGGCAATTATTATGTAAGAGCCTCTGGCAAAGCTTTGTTTACCATACCAAAACCATTAACTACTCTCGGTATTGGTGTCGACAGCCTTCCACAATCGGTTAAAATGAGTACCATTTTAAGTGGCAATGATTTGGGGCAACTTGGTAATATGGAAAAACTTCCCGACGAAACGGAATTAATTTCTTTAATAAAGAATGACGTCTTACGAAAAAAGGTTTCCAATAATAGTTTTCTTCATCAATATGCTAAGCAATTGATAAGTAACGGTGAAGTTTACGCAGCTTTAAAGGTTTTGTTGGCCTTCGGAAACTGAACAATTACCGGAGTGAAAGAGCGTAGAAGCGTAAGGGATTAGTAGCGACGGAGTGAAAAGGTGAACGAGATATAAGCGATCACCACACGGGACCACCAATCTGTCTTCCAGAAAAAACAAATCTGTTAACGTTCATCTTATGTTTAACCGGCATTATGAAATAGTATTCAGCTGTTATAATTTTGGTGTTTTGTAAGAAATAGGTGAAATAAATTATTTATACCCCGTTTTTATCAAGAAAAAAATATATTTTTGCACACTCAAAAAAATAAAGAATGTCGAAAAAGCACCAAAAAGAGGTCAAAACCGAAAATCGGTTAGAGAACATCGAAGAAACTCTAACCAAAACTGAACAATTTATCGTTAATAATCAGAAGGTTATTTATATTGTTGTGGCAGTGATTGTTGTTGCGATACTTGGTTATTTTGCATGGCAGAAATATTATATGAAACCTAAGACGCTGGAAGCTCAGGAACAGATTTATCCTGCACAACGTTATTTTGCTGCCGACTCTCTCGACAAAGCACTATACGGCGATGGTAACAATCTCGGATTTGTAGAAATTGCAAAAGATTATAGTATAACTAAGCCTGGCAACCTTGCCAATTATTATGCGGGAATGTGTTTTCTACGAAAAGGTAATTTCGACCAAGCCATTAGTTACTTGTCGGCTTTCGATGGCGACGACGAAATTGTAAGTTCTATGGCTATCGGCGGTATTGGAGATGCATATCTTGAAAAAGGCAAACAGGATAAAGCCATTTCCTACTATAAAAAAGCTGCAGAAAACACTGTTAATGATTTTACAACACCGTTGTTTTTGTTTAAAGCCGGTGAAATTTATGAAGCACAAAAAAAATACGATAAAGCGCTTGACATATACAAGCGTATTAAAAGTGAATATTTCAGTAGCAAAGAAGGGCGGCAAATTGAACGTTATATTGGCAGGGTAACAGCCGAAAAAGAAAAATAAATCTTTTATTCATATTTTTTTTAAAACCCGGTGTTATTTAATCGGGTTTTTTTTATTTTTATGCAATGGAAAAAAAAGATTTTCCTCTAATTTTTATGGGTACACCCGAATTTGCCGTTGCGTCACTTGATGCACTGCTTTTGGCCGGTTATTTTGTAGTAGCTGTGGTTACCATTCCTGACAAATTTACTGGAAGAGGGAAAAAACTGAGTCAATCGGCAGTAAAAAAATTCGCTTTGAAAAAGGGTTTGAAAGTTTTGCAACCCGTACGATTAAAGGACGAAACTTTTGTCGAAGAATTAAAAAAACTCAAACCTCAGTTGCAAGTTGTAGTAGCCTTTAGGATGTTGCCCGAAATGGTGTGGCAACTACCAAAATACGGCACCATCAATTTGCATGCTTCTTTGCTGCCGCAATATCGCGGTGCTGCCCCTATCAATCACGTGCTGATGAACGGTGAAAAAGAAACCGGATTAACAACTTTTTTGCTTGATAAAGAAATTGATACTGGTAGCATTCTGTTACAGGAGAAATTATCAATAGGTGACAACGAATATCTCGACAGTTTACACAATAGAATGATGATTGCAGGAGCGAAAATTTTAGTAAAAACCGTTGATAAAATCCGGATAGGAAAAGCAAAGCCTATGCCTCAGAAATTATTGGTAAACAACACGGTAGATTTAAAATCCGCCCCAAAAATTTTAAGGCAAGACTGCCTGATACACTGGGACCAGCCGGTAAATAAAATTTATAACATGATTAGAGGATTAAGTCCGTATCCTGCACCTTTTTCTTTTCTTGTTTCACCTAATGGTCGATGTATTTTAGTGAAAATATATAGGGTTGAACCTGAACATATTACTCATTTATGCAAACCGGGAAGTTTTCTTACCGATGCAAAAACTTTTATAAAAATTGCTGCACTCAATGGTTTTTTTTATATCCTCGAATTGCAAATGGAAGGTCGCAAACGAATGTCCATTGCTGCTTTTTTAAGAGGATTTGACTTAAATGAAAATTGGTATTTTTCTGCCAAAAAATAAATACGAAATAAGTTTAACAAACGATGGATGCAAGTGTTTGTGCTATTAGCATTTTCGCAATCTTAAAATTATTTTTACTTTTGAAAAACTATTTAACGTCATCAGTTTTATGTCTGAATTTACATTTCATAAAAATAAATTCATGAAGTTTAAAATTATTTTGATCTTCATCTTGATTTTTTCGATTGTAAAACTAAATGCCCAAGATAACAGCAAATTTATTATAAATGGTTTTTTAGAGTATCTCAACACCACATGGGCACCGGCAAGCGGCACAAAGTGGACAGATTTGTCCGACGTGTACAACCGTCTTGATTTTCATTGGTACCCTGTTGATAATCTCAAGTTTAGTAGCGGTATGCGCAACAATTTCAACTTTGGGCCTATGATGGCAGATTATTATCCTTTTTATGCCGATATGCTTACTCTTGATGATGGAATAGTCGACCTTACCTTTGAAATTGCCAAGGACACTTCTTATCTGTTTTACACCAATATCGACCGTTTGAATGTCCAATGGACTTTGGGAAAGTTTGAACTTACAGTGGGACGTCAAAGAATCAACTGGGGCATAAATATGGTTTGGAATCCCAATGACATTTTCAACACATATAATTATTTTGATTTCGATTACGTTGAACGCCCCGGAAGCGATGCCGTGTTGATGGAATACTATACCGGTGATTTTTCTTCGTTGCAACTAGCTGCCAAATGGGATAAGGATAAAAACCTTACGGCTGCCCTGATGTATAAACTAAATGTTTGGAATTACGATTTTCAGTTTTTCGGTGGAGTGATGGAAAAAGATGTGGTAGCAGGTTTCGGCTGGGCAGGTCAAATAAAAAATGCCGGATTCACCGGCGAGGCAAGCTATTTTCGTAGCAAAAATAACTTTTCTGATACAACAGGACAACTTGTGGCTTCTGCAAGTATCAACTATACCTTTAATAACGGATTGTTTCTTAACGGCTCATTTATTTTCAATAGCAAGGGAACCACCGGCCCGGCGAGTATGGGGTCTTTTTTTCTTTTTGGAAACCTGTCGCCGAAAACACTTACACTCTCAAGATTCGACCTTTTTGGCCAAATTTCTTATCCCCTTACGCCACTTGTCAAAGTCGATTTGTCAGCAATAATTAACCCAAATGACAAATCTTTGTTTTGGGGACCAACGGTCGATTTTAGCCTTAGCAATAACCTTAGTTTTAATATAATCGGACAAATTTTCACGGGAAATTCCAAAACCGAATTTGGTAATTTTGGTGAAATGCTCTATATCAGACTAAAATGGTCGTTTTAAAAAGTAATCGTCTGATTAATAAGCCTAAAGAAATATAAAATAATGTTTCGTAAGTGGTTATTTGAATTTCGGTAGAAGATTGACTATTGAAGATTTCAGAATTCAAAGATTTTTACAGGTAAGAGAAACAATGGAGGTTGAATACGGCAGACTGGCCGAACTTGTAAAACAAAGAATGATTTTTAGAAAGCTATAAAAAGAGCGGAAGAAGCCTTAGAAAAGGCTGAGAAGGAACAGAAATTTAAAGAAGGAGCAAAAAAACAAAAAGATATATTGGCAAAAAAGCTGGCCAAACAAATTATTCAGTTTAGTGCTTTCTTAGAGGAAATAATAAACAAAACAGAATTGACAAAACAGGAAATTACGATATTATAACTTAAAATTTGTTTTAATTGTATATTGCCTTTTTGTCGAACAGGCAAGCAATCAGTAGCAAACGTAAAAAATGAATGCTAGAATTAATTATATTTGTAAACATAAAAAAACTTTAAATTGATGTTATACACACTATTATAAAAACGGGATGCGCAAGTAGAAAAATGAAACTGACAGATACACACAAAATACAATTTAGAACCTCTATAGATAGGATTTATCCATTGAGTAATAAATGTTGGTCAGAAATAGAACCTTTAATTTATATAAAAGAACTTTACAAAAATGAATATTTTTCTACAGCTGGTCAATTTACAAGGGATTTAGGATTTATTAATAACGGTATTTTAAGAATATTCTATTTAAATGATAAAGGAGAAGAATGGAATAAAAACTTTTTGCAACAAAACGATTTTGTAACTTCAAGTATTTCACCTGAAAAAAAATCTATTACAAATATTCAGGCATTATCAAAAACCTTAATACTTTGTATTCCATATGCGGAACTAATAAAAATATCGACTAAACATAAAGAGATTAATTTATTCATACAAAAATTGACTTTTGAGTATTTGGAACAAAAACGAGATAGAGAAATTAGACTATTATCAGAAAAAGCAATGAGTAATTATCTATTGTTCAAGGACACCTTTCCTGATTTAGAGAATAAAATTCAACATTATCACATTGCGAGTTATCTTGGAATTACGCCAACTCAACTAAGCCGGTTAAGGAAGAAAATGAAAACTCATCAACATATGTAAATGAGTTTTAGAAATACCGGAATTAATTTTGCTGATAATTTTTAATCATAAAAAGAAATGATATGGATGACACAGCAATTTTGTTAATTGAATTTCAAAAAACATGGACGGAAAAAGGCATTTTCCATAAAATAATAAAGAAAGAATATATGTCGAGAAATGTTCTATGTAATACGAAAGTGGTTCTCTCGGCAGCAAGAAATAAAGGGATAAAAGTAATTCAAGCACCTTTAATTATAGACAAAACAGACAAAGAGGGATATAAGAAATCGCCTTTTCCTGCGAGATTGTTAAACCGTTTTACAAAAGGAACATGGAAAGCCGAATTTGCAGACGGAATTTATGAAAACAAGGATATTATAGTTCAAGGCAGGTATGGCTTTGATGCTTGTAAGGGTAGCGACTTGGAACAACTTTTAAAGGAACATGGAATTAATAATGTTTATGTATGTGGTTTTACTACAGACCATTGCGTGAAAGAAACAATGAATAGTTTAATTGATAAAGGCTTCAATTGCATTTTAGTTTCTGACTGTACCGCAACAAAAAACAATAAACTACAAAAGAAAATTGAAAAAGAATTTGAAATAATATCAAGTAAACAATTGAAAAAATACATTGAAAAAAGCAATAAATAAATGGCATATCACATCATGCGTGTTGCTCTATAAAAAATTAATAGGTCGTAATGAAAAATAACCTGTTGAAAAAAGTGTGGATTTTGGATGCGGGAAAATCTTTTGCAAAGAGATTCATTTTGAGATAATAAAAAAGTTAATGAAAACCTGTAGCAAAAGATAAATAAGCTAAACAATAACAATTATCTAAGGATAAAACTGCTAACGTGCTTTTCGAAGACGGAAAACAAAATTATGGTATTCGACTAATCAGGTTATAATGATTTACCGTTTTCAAATTGAGATAATTCCTTTAGATATTTCTCAATATTGGCCGCCTTTTTTTAAAAATATTTTTTCCACTTTGTTTTTAGCCGTTGTTAAATAATAAAGGAAGGGGAAAATCCGTATTGCTCCTGACAGGTATATTAAATTCGGCAAAGCTTATAAAACAGGATTCTCATTATATTTTTTATTTCATTTCTTGAAAGTAAAGAGAAAGTAGGCTATTTTTGCTGTACATTGTTATCCGTATATATAAAGATGATTTTTGCATATATTTAGAATTAACTTATAAATTCCAAATGTGATGCTGAGGAAAAGAATGCGTAAAGAGCGTAACGCTGATAATTTAAGAAAGAAGCCTATTCAATGATTAAAAAAATGAAAAATGAATGAAATTATTAAAAAACAAGATCAGGAATTACGGAATATTATTTACAAGGTTCCTGCATTAATAACCTTGTTTGTAGCCAGCCAGGTTGCGGAAGGACATTTGGTGCCGACAGAAGAAAGAACGGTTAAGGTTTATCTGTCCATATTGAGTAATCAGGCTTATGAAGAGTTACAGGACTATTTTCAGGAGGTAAAAAATACTTTTGACAATGATATAGGGACTTTAAATGAAGAACTTCCCAAAGATACGAAGCAAAGAAAAGAAAAAATCGAACAATTACTTGAGCCTGTAAAAACATTTCTTTCTCAACTTCCGTCTTCATTAGGCGTTGTATTTAAGGATGCTTTGCTTGGTTTTGTGTCGCATGCCAGAGATGTCAGACAGGACACCTTGGCGAGTGTGATTCTCCCTTTTATTTCCGATGATTTGCGAAAAATTGAAAACGAGCGCTTACGCAGAATTTTAAATTAAAGAAATATGCAGATAATAATACCCGGTAATAATTAAAACTAAATAACATGGAACAGCTAACAATAAAGAAGGCTGAGAAAATGAGTAAGGACGATTTATTCCAAAAGTTAAACACCTCTGCCAAAGGATTGTCTGCGAAAGAAGCGAAAAAGCGTCTCGAAGAAATGGGACCCAATGCATTACCTGAAAAACATATAAGTATGTTGATTCGGTTTTTCAGTTATTTTTGGGGGCCTATTCCGTGGATGATTGAAATTGCTGCAATTTTGTCGCTTTTGGTGAAACACTGGACAGATTTCTTTGTTATTTTTGCTCTACTCTTGTTTAATGCCGGTATCGGTTTTTGGCAAGAATTGAAAGCAAGCAATGCCCTTGATGCTCTGAAAGCACAATTGGCTTTAATGGCAAGAATTCTTCGGGATGGAGAATGGAAAGAGGTTGAAGCAAGAGAGATTGTTCCTGGCGATATAGTTCGCATTAAAATCGGTGATATTATCCCCGCCGACTTGAAATTAACAGAAGGTGATTATGTGAGTGTAGATCAGGCCGCTTTAACAGGAGAGTCCCTTCCGGTTAATAAAAAACCGGATGACATATGCTACTCGGGAACCATTGTGAAACAGGGGGAAATGGTCGGTGTTGTTTCGGCCACCGGAGCAGACACTTATTTCGGAAAAACCGCCGGTCTTGTTTCAACTGCAGGTACCACTTCTCATTTTCAAAAAGCCGTTATTCATATTGGCGATTATCTTATTTTTCTTAGTCTAGGCCTAGTGTCCATACTGTTTTTTGTTCAATTATTGAGGGGAGACAATGTTATTACACTTATTCAATTTGCTTTGATACTTACAGTTGCTTCAATTCCGGTAGCCATGCCGGCGGTATTATCGATAACAATGGCAGTAGGAGCATTAGTCCTATCAAAGAAAAAAGTAATTGTTTCCAGACTAGAAGCTATTGAAGAAGCTGCAGGCTTAGATGTTTTATGTTCCGACAAAACGGGAACTCTTACACAAAATAAACTCACACTGGGCAGCTCGGTTTTGTTCAAAGCTAAGGATAATCAAGAGCTTATTTTGTACGCATCACTCTCCTCAGAAACAGACACCGACGATGCTATTGATTTAACAATAGTATCCGGAATGAAAGATAAAAAGTTATTATCCTCATTTACTCTTAAAAAATACATCCCGTTCGATCCTGTCCGAAAACGTACGGAAGCTATATTATCCGACGCCAATGGTAAAGAATTTATTACCACCAAAGGAGCCACCCAGGTTATCATGGATCTTTGCAAAGTGAAAGGCAAAGACCTTGACAAGGCCAATGAAAAGGTCGAAAAATTTGCATCCGAAGGTTATAAAACATTAGGTGTAGCAAGTAAAAATACCGGAGACGATTGGCAATTTCTTGGCATTTTAACACTTTTTGATCCTCCTCGTGAAGACTCTGCTGCCACGATTGCCTTGGCCAAAGAAAACGGTATTACTGTTAAAATGGTTACCGGTGATAATCTTGCCATAGCCCGCCAAATTTCCAGTCAATTAGGCTTAGGAACTAATATCCAACGTGTGGACACAATTTTTAAAGAAGATTCGGATATTAAGTATCCCAGCCGGAAGATAGAACAACAAATTGAGGACGCAAGTGGTTTTGCCGAAGTTTTCCCCGAACACAAATATGGAATTGTAAAAGCCCTTCAGGCAGGTAATCATATTACCGGTATGACCGGTGACGGTGTAAATGATGCTCCTGCCTTAAAACAAGCTGATTTTGGTATTGCCGTGAGCGGCGCCACCGACGCGGCAAGAGCTGCTGCCGATTTAATTCTTACTACGCCAGGATTATCGGTAATTATCAATGCCGTTTCGGAAGCAAGAAAAATTTTTGAAAGAATGAATAGCTATGCAATGTATCGTATTATCGAAACGATCCGAATAATGTTCTTTGTGGTGCTCGCTATGATGTTTTTTAATTTTTATCCTATTACTGCCTTGCTGATTATTCTGCTAGCCTTTTTCAACGATGTACCCATAATGACCATTGCTTACGACAATACTTTTTTGAACAAAAATCCGGTAAAATGGGATATGCAAAAAGTTCTGAGCATTTCTACCGTGTTAGGATTAATAGGGGTTATTGAAACTTTCGGAATTTTGATTATTGCCAAAGAATATCTTCAACTTAATCTGATTCAAATCCAGACCTTCATTTTTCTGAAACTTGCAGTAGCCGGACACCTTACTTTGTTTGTTACCAGAACAAAACAACCGTTTTATAAAAAACCATTCCCTGCCCCTTCCTTGCTGTGGTCAGCCATTGCAACCAAAGTACTTGCCACTTTGTTTGTTGTTTATCCACTTGGTCTGATAACACCTATCAGTTGGGCCAATGTTGCACTCGTTTGGGGCTATTGTATTTTGTGGATTTTTATTGAGGACCTTGTTAAAATAGCAATGTATAGACACATGGAACACAGGGGAAGCAAAAATCATAACCGGTTCCTCGCGGTTATTAAACAGCCTACGCATAAACATCACCATATCTATGGCGGTTGTTAACTTTTGCCAAAGGCCATAAAACTTCAATTGTTGATTTTGTAATAATTCAGATTTGATTTAATCTTTTTTGGGTTTAATTCCCCGCCCCTTGGGGCAAATGAAAAATAAGTTCCGTTAAGATACCCCGTCCGCTTGCGGCGGGGTAGTTCATTTGAAATTTGGCTTTTATTGCTTCCAGAATATCTTATACTGTTAATTTCTTTACCAATAAATGGTTATAAATTTTTATATACCTTTTGTGTTTATGTATATTTTTTCTTTATGTTTGTAGCTGAATAATATTCATTTGTAACTATTCAGCCGAAATGGCATAGTTAATGCATTGAATATTATCGTATTAATATTTTTAACTAAATTATGACAAAACGTTACTTACAGAATTTCAATGAAATAAGAATTTATTATGAAAATATTTGAATATTTATTAAATCCATTATATCGTATCCTGGTGACTTTTAGGGTACTACTGCTAATTTAGTGGATAAAATAAAGTAAAAAGTAATTATAGTGTTAAATATCAGTTGTATATGGAGATAAAGCTATGATTTACTTCATAATTGAGATAAATAATAGAATACCAGGTATTTAAATCATACAATATAAAATTTTTCCACTAAAATGGTAGTAGAACCATTTTTAGTATTATAAACTAGCTGAATAATTATTCATTTTTTAATAACTAAACATTTAATAACAAGGGTATGAAAAATTTATTTTATTTTTTAATATTACTGGTAACAACCGGTATTTTATCCAGTTGTGCAACAATTATTGGTGGAAGTAAGTATTATGCCAAAGTACAAGTTCCAGACCACCCGAAAGCGAAAATTGAATATCATGGAAATTACCAAGGAACAGGAGAAGCAGTATTTAAAGCAAAAAGAATAGAAGCCGATTATTTCTCAGTTACAATAAAGGAAAAAGGTTGTGAAAAACAAACTAAGAACTTTACACAAAGAAGTTTTCGTATTTGGGCTTTCGCCGGCACAGTATTAGGTTGGACCGGTTTGATCAATGGAATTCCTTTGCCTTGGGGTATCGCTGTTGATGTAGCAACTGGAGCGCTGTGGAAACCAGATATTAATGAAAAAGGTGTAACTAAACTAGACTTTAATCATTATATCTATCGAATTGACTATACTGGTTGTAAAGACAAAAAGGAATAGCTAAAAAGAATAGCAACGAGTAGTTGTATGATACTACCTAAAATTTAGACCACAAAAAATAGTTTTTTTAATTGATATTTTTTATTTTATTTTTAAATTAATGATGATGAACTGTTAATATTGGAAAATTACTCTATCAAGTTTTTCCCGTTCTTTCTCATATATCCTATAGGGTGTTTTAGTCTCAAAAATATCTGAGGACCTTGTATTAAACTCTTGCTTCCACTTTGAGATCGTTGCTGGA
>QIKE01000023.1 GCA_003232915.1 Bacteroidota bacterium
TATATCGTACCTAACGGCACTTCTTTATTCTTTATTTTTATTGACTACCAAAATATTGTCCCTACGGGACAAGCCACAGTAAAGTTTTTTCTTTATTGTTTAATATTTTGATTGTTAAGCTATTAATTTTGCCATTTTGTCCCATTAGGGACTTAATACCGGTAGGTTAAAAGTGTCTTTTTGTTGAGTGCCGTCAGGTACGAAATATTAAAATGTTTTCATTTTGAAAAATGTATCATTTTGAAAAATGTAGTTCAATATTAGTACAAAGGTTTTTAAACGAATGGACAAAATGCCCTGCATTTTTTAACCTGTATCTATTGATTAGTTTGGAGGTATCTATTTGAATAACAGATATTATAATTATGTTTTTCAAAAAATAAGCAAACCCTAAGTATAAATGAGGATATCTAATTTTCTAACTAATATTTATATCCTCCAGGATCGGATTCGAGTTCTATTCCCAAGCCGTTTACCATACGATTTACAAAGTTGAAATATGAAATTACCAAACTGGCATCAAGCAAAGTTCGATCGCCTAAGAGTTCTTTTAACGTTTGTGCAAGCTGTTCGGTAGTCCTGTTTGCTGGTTTAAGACTAAGTTTTTCGGCATATTTACAAAGTAAAATATCTTTTTCGTTTAAATTGGCTGACGTATAATCGGCTATCAAATTGTTGAGTCTGTTTTCATCTTTCCAGTAATACAATAACGCTTCGGCGTGGTGCCTGATACAATATTTGCATCCATTGATTGCTGAGACCACCACCGCCATCATTTCGCGTTGATAACGTTTTAGTGGCGATTTGCCAAACATTATGGATAAATACAAATCCATATGGTGTGTGATTGTGTGTGGATTGAGACTTTGCATTTTGTGTACTTCAGCAATTTTTCCGCGAGATTTCTTTAGCTCTTTATAAATTTCTTTTAATTCACCGGTGGCTTCTTCAGGTTCAATAATTTTTATTATCGACATCGTTGAGTAGTTTAGTTTGACGGAATGAAAAAATAATTTAAATGCTGTAAAACACTGATTATTAGTATAGCGTTGTTATTTCTTTTTTGTATTAAGTACTTGTTTTAGCATATCGTAATATTCGGTTGTGTATGGATTGCGTTTGATAAGAATTTCAATGGCTTTGATAGCTTTTTTCGATTTTCCTTTTTTGAGATATTTTTTTGCTCTTTCGAGATATACAGTATCGCCAGTGCAAACATAACCGGGATTTTTACCTTCCAATACAAGAACAGCGTCATCTTCATTAGTTTTGGTGCCTTTCATGGTAAACTGTATTGGAATTTCAAATCTTGTATATTTTTTATCATGGCAAGTATTCCAATGGCCTTGAGTAGCATTTAAAAATTTAGAAACTTGATTGTCGAGGCCAAAATGAAGCGGGTTTTTTATTTTTATTTTCTCGAAATTTTGTTTACCGTTGCAATCCACTTCAAAAGAAGCAATCATAATACCGATTACACAATTCTTTCTTGCTTGTTCGGTGTACGAAACATTATCAAGAAAAGTTTTTTCAAAACTGTAAAATCCTCCTTTATAACGGTAATCAAGCAATTCTTTTATGTTTTTAAAACGGTTTGTCGCCGGTTTGTTTTCTTTCTGCGAAAAAACTGAGCCGTTGAACAGCACCAATACCAACACTAACAAAATTACGTTTTTAATCATCTTTTCTTCTTTTGAAGTTATGGGGGCTAAAAATAGCCATTTTTTAATCATTATTTGACAAAAATTTTAAAAATGAAAATGTTCGGGGAAAGGATTTACTATCTTGCTACTACAAGTTTTCGTTGAAAAAATCGTCCGTTTTCTTCAAGTTTAAGAATATAAAATCCGTTTTTTAAATCTAAAATATTCAATTTAAAAGTGTTGCTTCCGCCATTAAGCCGAAAAATTCCCGATTTTGATAGTTGTCCGTTTATATTGTTTAATTGCCAGTTTATTAAACGATTGTTACTACTTCTGATAGGTAAATTAACAAATGTATTAGCCGGGAGAGGGAACAAATTACCAATGTTATTTTCAAAAAAGTTACTTTGTTCGGGTACTGTTAAAAATGCTTCACCGTTTTTGATGTAAATACGAATACTGTCGAGTTCGGGATGTTGTTCGTTAATTTCAAGACTTATTTTTTTGGCATGTATTCCTGTAATTTCGGGTAGAAGAATATAATTTCCGAGAGCAATATTATTAAAATCGAAATTACCGTTTTCATCGGAATAGTGATAAATTAACGAAACGTTGCTATTGTCGCCAAGGTAGATTGTTAGTCCTTTGGCAGGAGTATTGTCGCCATCTTTTAATCCGTCTAAATAGCTAATGTTGCCTTCAATGTTACCATGTCCAAAAGTAAGTCCTTGCGCTTTTTGCAAATGGATATCATATTCCCAACCGGTTTGTTGTAAATAAATTGTTTTGGCATCTTCCCAAAATAATTTGTCGCCATAATAGGTTGGCAGCATTTGTCCGTATGCTTCCGATTCGGGTGTGGGCTGTGCTTTAACAAGATATTTTGCTGCAGGTAATTGATAAAAATAATAATAACCTAGAGTATCAATATAGAAAGTGTCAACAGGAATATATGTTTGTGAAGAATCAAGTAAATACAAATATGCTACACCATAATCAATAGGAAAATGTTCGGAAAAAGCGTGTCCTCCGAAATTATAATATGCCATATTGGAAATGTAAATCATCCGGCTAAAAGAATTAGTTTGCTCATTGCCTTCAACATTGGCAACATCGGTAAGCGTGATTTTATAAAATCCGTGATTTTTATAAATATGTGTAATCGTTTTTTTATCGGATGTAGTACCATCTCCAAATTGCCATTGTCGACTAAGAATATGCTTGTTATCTGTTTGATCAATAAAATGATAGGTAAAACGATTGCCATGTTGTTTTTGAACAAATTTGAAACGGGTTTGCAACATTTCGATTTGATAAGGCATGTAAATTTTAAAATTGGCTAGTATAACATGACTATCAAATATTAAAAAACGAAAGTGAAGAGTGGTGTCAATTCTTTTTCCGTAATGATCGTAGGTATATATTACAAAAGCTCCTTTTAATTGCGTAGTAGGAATAGAATCATAATAGAAACCTTCTTTATCGGTAATTAGTTCGGTAATAGCACGGTTAGGTAAATTGTTTGACGAAGTGTCTAAATATACATATACCGGATGGCCTTGTACCGGACTACCATATTCGTAATTGATAACTTGTCCCGAAACAATAACATAATGGAGATTTGTGATGGCCTTTAGTACTACAAAAGGCAACAACATTAGTAAAAATAATATGATTATAGGTTTTCTCATTTTTATTATAAGTTTATCATAATACCGAGTTGAAGACTAACAGACGATAGCGACTGCTTTTTGTGATAATTTTTAAAAATAGGATTAAAATAATAGCGATAATTGGGTTCTAACGTAATGCTATATTTGCTGCTGATACTATATGCAAAACCGGCACCGAGCCAAAATTGAAAAATCACACTGTTTCTTTCGGGTAAATAGTTCTCATACCTAATTAGTTTACTGCTGTTTTTTATTAAGGGGGCTTTGGTGTTTTGATATAATAAAGTGCTTAAAACAGGACCTCCGAATATATACCAACTCCACTGTCCGGATTGTTTATAGTTGTAACCAAACAATAACGGAATCTGAAAATACATATATTGCCTGGTGGTTTCGGTAACATTGAAGTGTTGTATCGAATCCCACACATCAACCTTTTGTGTGAAATAGGTAGGAACAGGAACGCCACCGATGGTATCGAAAGTAACATTGTAAACATCGTTGTAAGAGCCGAGATAATCCAAGCTTTTGAGTTGTATTTTTGTGAATCCACGATCGCGGACATACGAACTACCAAAACCCAATCGAATGAAGAAATTACTATTAAGTGAATATTGTACTTCTATACCGAGACTATAATTATGCAGAACACGTACCGAATCAATGGAAGTTAATATAAATTCGGGTGAGAAAAAGATACCTGCTTTCCACAATTCTTTACTTTGTCCGGTAATTAAAGTATTGTTGTTATCAAAATCGTAAAGCTTAGGTAAAAGTTGCGGCTTGTTGTTTCCCGAAAACTTTTCCGAAAGTATCAAAGCTTTAAGCAACAGTATGGGTGTGTTTCTATTATTATAAAACGAAACCCCCGTTGTTAAGTCTTGTTGCTCATAACGGAGGTTTTTGTATTTAAAATTTTTACTCTGTTGTGTTTTAGTATCACGTGGTGTAATTGTTTTTTGCGAAAATTGTGTTTTACCGGTTGTTAATTTGTCTGAATACACTGTTTTTGCGAGGTGTTTTGAATTAGATATGTTTTCGTTGAGGACTCTATCAGGCAAATTGGCAATTTGTTTTTTTGCTAATTCGATATTTTTATTTTGAACGAAAGTATTCGACTTTATCTTGCTTTTTTCAATGGACTGAAAAGTAATTTTGTTGTAAGTTTGAGAAAAAGTATTGGCTGTTTTCTGACCAAAAAGTAACCTACCTAATATTATTAAAATAATGGCAACGATGGCAACATACCATAAATTTTTGGGCTGTATCCAAAAACTTGTCTTTCTATTGGTTGCCAATCCAGTTTCAATCTTTTCCCAGATAAAATCGGAAGGTGTAGGAGAAAAACTCTCGAATTTTTCTCGAATTATTTTGTTAATATGTTGTTGATTGTTATTCAATCTGTTCTTTATTTTTGATTGCAATTATTTTTTTTTGTAATGCTGTTCGTGCACGCGATAACTGCGATTTCGATGTGTTTTCGGATATATTGAGCATTTTCCCTATTTCTTTATGAGTATATCCTTCAATTACATTTAGGTTGAACACAGTGCGATAGCCCGTGGGCAATTCCCGTATCAATATTAAAAGTTCATCCACTGACAATTTTTCGATAATGTAAACCGATTTGTCGGCATTTTCGGCTACTACATCAATGGAAACCGTATTTCCTTTTTTTAGTTTACGTTTATAAAAGTTTATAGCGGTATTCACAATTGTACGACGTACCCAACCTTCAAGGGAACCTTCGTTTCGGAAATCTGCAATGTGAGTAAAAACACGGATAAAGCCTTCCTGCATCATGTCGTTGGCATCGTCTACGTCTTTGGCAAAACGCATACATACGCCATACATTTTTGCTGAAAAATAATGATAAAATTCTCGCTGCGCGGCTTTGTCATCATCAATCAACCTCTGAATAAACTGTTTGTTAAATTTCATGCAGGTATCATTGCAACGATAAAAATCCTCTTTTCCCAAAATGGCGTGCAATTTACGAAAAATACTAAGAACGTAATTGATTGACAGAAATAAATTTTGGAAGGTTGCATATTTATTATTAGCAATTTAGATTTTAAGTACTAGGCGAACTTTGTAATTCATTTATTTTTTTTCCTCCGATCGACAATACTATTAACGAACTAATTTTATTTTAACCTGAAAAACATGTCCTTTGAACTATGCCTTTTTCTGTTTGAGGGGATAATTTGAATAAATAATATCAATCATCAAATCACAATTTAAGAAGTAAACGAAAGCTTAAAGATACTAAAATCGTTTATAGGCGTTCTATTATCCAAAAAGTAGAAAATATTAAAAAGCCCACTATGGGGTAAAAACAAAGCTACCTTCTTAGACGTTTAATTATCTACTTGTCCGAAATTCTTAATTTTTATCAGAAAATATAGAAGTCTACAAACAAGGTTATAATATTATTTGAAGTTATTCCGATTCATAGTGTTGCTTATTTATCTTACCACGGAGTTAACCCGTGTTTATTTGCCGATTACAAATATATTTTTTGTTGTAAAAAGTTTCTAAAAACAGTTTTAACCAAAGATAAGAAGAGTTTTGTGAAAGGATTTACTAGATTTTACGACAAAAGTTAGTGAAGAAAATAAAAACGCATAATTTTCGAATGAAAATCGAATATCAGAAATGTTTCTTTAATCTAAAAATCATACAATGGATAAAAAAGTCGTGATAAGTACTTCAATAAACGGCCCGTTGGTTGTAAAAAACGTAAAAAGTTTAACCGAATCAAACAGAAACATCTTTTCTGTTAAAAAAATAAACATTGCACTTTGTCGCTGTGGCGAATCGAAGCACAAACCTTTTTGCGACGGTACGCATGGCAAAATCGGCTGGACAAGCGAAAAGTTGCCAAGTCAAATCTCAAGGAAAACAGATTCTTATAAGGGAAAACAAATTACTATTCACGACAATCGAGATATTTGTGCACATATTGGTTTTTGTACGGCAGGTTTACCCGGAGTTTTCCAAATGGGTGTTGAACCTTGGATAAACCCCGATGCCGAAACCATAGAAAAAATTATCGAAACAATAGAAAAATGTCCTTCAGGTGCATTAAGCTATTCCATTGACGGTGTGTTGTATGACACATTTGCTGAGCATCCCGAAATAATCATTACAGAAGATGGCCCTTATTTTGTTAAAGGTACAATTGAATTACACGACAAAAACATGTCCCAATCCGAAGAGCATTATGCCTTGTGCCGCTGTGGAAAGTCGAAAAACAAACCTTTCTGCGACGGCCAACATTGGTACACAAAATATAAAGATGAGGGCAAAATAAGACCTATCGGACTAGACAAAAATGAAAAAGTAGCCGGCATTCAAAAACTTGCCGAAAGCGGAAAAAGTGAAAACTCGGCTATGCGTACCTTGCGAACTTTTCCCAATTTTGAAACAATTGTTTTCAAAGGTGCACAACTATACAAAATGCCATTAAACGTAGAAGTACAAGTAAATACAAAGACCGTTATAGGAAAAAAAGCCAAACAGCCTCTCGAATTGTCAATGCCTTTTTACGTTTCGCATATGTCGTTCGGTGCCCTTTCGCGTGAGGCCAAAATAGCACTCGCAAAAGGTACAAGCCTTGTGGGTACTGCAATGTGTTCGGGTGAAGGAGGTATGCTTCCCGAAGCACGCAAAGCCGCCACCAAATATATTTATGAACTCGGAACAGCTGCTTTTTCGCATGTTGACAGGGTAATGATGCAAGCCGACGCCGTAGAACTAAAAATTGGTCAAGGCGTTAAACCTGGTTTAGGTGGACATTTGCCTGCACACAAAGTAACCGGAGAAATAGCAAAAATAAGAGGCTTGAAGCCAGGACAAGCCTCCGTTTCGCCGGGAAGACTTGCCGGAGTTGACGATTTAAAAGATTTACAAGAGAAAGTTGCACACATCAAAGAAATTACCAATGGCAAACCCGTTGGAATAAAATTTGCCTCCGGACATATTGAAGAAGACCTTGAATTTGCTCTTAAGGCCGAACCTGATTTTATCACCATCGACTGCCGAGGAGGAGCAACGGGTTCTTCTCCTAAATTTCTGAAAGATAACGTGGGTATTCCTCCTCTTTTCGTTATTCGCCGGGCAAGAAATTATCTCGACAAAGTAAAAAGTAAAGTAACATTTTGTGTTACAGGTGGTTTTAGAGATAGTTCCGATATTGCCAAAGCCCTAGCCCTTGGTGCTGATGCCGTTGCCCTTGCTACGGCCTCAATGATTGCTATAGGATGTATTCAGGCAAAAGTTTGCCATACGGGAACTTGTCCGGTGGGCATTGCAACACAAAACGAGCAACTGCGTGAACTCTTTGATGAAAAAAAAGCGCTAACACAATTCAAAAATTTTTACACGGCAACCAATAATGAATTGATGATTTTTGCCCGTACCAACGGTGTAAACGATGTTCATCAACTTGATGTTTCCGATTTAGTTACCGACAGTAAATTGGTTTCCGATTTTACCAATATCGAACATGTTTAAAATCTAATTTAATATGAAAAAAGAAAATACTATAATTTCACCTTTAAAGAACGGACCGCTTTTGGTGAAAAACTTGCAAAAGCTTTTTAATTCGCGGGGCGAAATCATTGAAACAAAGCAAAATATGACATTGTGCCGCTGTGGCGCGTCCAAAACTAAACCTTTTTGCGACGGAATGCATAAAAGCGTTGGTTTTATCGATGAAAAAAGCAAAAATCGTGTCGCCAATAAAAGAGAAACGTATAAAGGTAGCTCCATTACTATTCACGATAATCGGGGTATTTGTTCGCATGCCGGCTTTTGTACTGATAATCTTCCCAATGTGTTTCGCTTAGGTACTGAACCTTGGATCGACCCTGAAGGAGCCGAAATTAAAGAAATAAAAAGAGTAATAAAAATGTGTCCGTCAGGTGCATTGAGCTATACCGGAAAAAAAACCGAGACAAATGAATTTTTCGAGGAAGCCGAAATCATTGTATCTAAAAACGGCCCTTATTATGTTAGGGGAGGGATGGAAGTACAAAATGCAGATTTTTTCGACGGAGCTTCAAAAGAACATTTTACCCTATGTAGATGTGGAAAATCTAACAATAAACCTCGTTGCGACGGCGAACATTGGTATGCTGCTTTTAAAGACGACGAAGCCCTTACCATTTCTGCAGCCAACCGAAAACGTGAAAAAAAAGAACCGCAATGGGTCAAAGTTGCCGAACCGGAAGAATTAAGTAATAGTGGTACAAAAAAGCTAAATTTGTTTTCGCAGCAAATTTTGTTGTCGAAAGTAAACGGGCAGTACGGTGCAATCGAAGGGGTTTGTTCGCATCAGGGTGGTCCGCTTATTGACGGTAAAATCGAAGATGGCATTATTCGTTGTCCTTGGCACGGTCATCCATTCGACCCCATTAGCGGGAAGTCGCTTGGCACCGACGACAATTTGAAATCCTTTGAAGTGGAAGAACGTGCTGGCGGTGTTTATTTGAAAATAGCTCCGGCAAAAAAATCGACTTGGACAGTAAGCCATGTTATTGCCGAAACACTTGTAAATTGGGGTATTAAACATGTTTTTGGTATGGTAGGTCATTCTAATCTTGGTATGGCCGAAGCCTTTCGCATTCAAGAAGAAAAAAGAAACCTTAAATATATCGGTATCCGTCATGAAGGAGCGGCCGCTTTTGCTTGTTCGGGTTATTCTAAAGTTTCGGGCAAGCCGGCTGTATGTTTCACCATTGCAGGCCCGGGAGCAACCAATTTACTCACCGGTTTGTGGGATGCCCATATTGACCGAACAGCAGTTTTAGCCATTACCGGACAGGTAAATACACAGTTTTTCGGCCCTGGTTCGTTTCAAGAAATTGATTTAAAAGAAGCCTTTCAGGCTGTTGCTCCTTTCAGCAAAGTGGTATTGCCAAACAGTAAACATGCCGAATTGGCTTCGCTTGCTTTAAAAAATGCCATTGTGCAAAGAAACGTTTCGCATTTGATTATTCCCGATGATGTGCAAACCCTTGATGCTGGGAGTTGTGCCCCTGGTTCTCCCGACGGTCGACTAGCAGATTGGCACATTACACCTTCCGGAGATTCGGTGAATTTATCAATGTACAGGATCTGGAAGGCCAAACGCCCTGCCATTATTGTAGGTTACGGCGCCCGAAACAATATGAACAAAATTATAGCTTTTGCCGAAAAACTCATCGCTCCAATTCTTACCACTTTTAAAGCCAAAGGACAAATTGCTGACAGTCATCAGCTTGCTGCCGGCGTATTGGGTAAAAGTGGAACGCCGGTTTCATCCTATTTTATGAATTCTGCCGATCTGCTCATTGTTTTCGGGGCATCTTTTTCGCAACACACTGGTATAGATAAAGCAAAACCTATTATACAGGTTGATAACGAACAAATGGCACTAGCAAAATTCCATGCAGTGGACAATCCCGTTTGGGGTGATGTGGGAATAACGGCAGATATTTTTTCCGGCAAACTCACCGGCTCTTCGCAGTCGGAAATAACCCTAAAGGAAATTGCAGAACGTAAGAAAACTTGGCGTAACGAGAAAAATTTACGTGCACTCGAAAATAACGGTAACGGATTAAATTCAATTTTTATTTTTAATAAATTATCGAAAATTTTACCCGAAAATGCCATCGTCAGCCTTGATGTGGGTAACAACACATATTCTTTCGGACGATATTTCGAGTGCAAAAAGCAAAAGGTGATTTTGTCGGGCTATCTTGGATCTATCGGCTTTAGCTTTCCGGCAGCCATTGGTGCGTATTATGCGGCTCCAGATACACCAATTGTTTCCATTAGCGGCGACGGCGGTTTCGGACAATATATGACAGAATTTAATACAGCCGTACTCCATAAAATGAAAATAACTCATATTTTACTGAATAATAACGAATTGGGTAAAATATCGAAAGAACAGCGGGATGTAAATATGCCTCAATGGCAAACAAACCTTAGCAATCCTGATTTTGCTCGGTATGCCAATATTTGCGGCGGTTTGGGTGTTAGGGTTACAAAAAACGAAGAACTTGAAGAGGCTGTATTAAAAGCATTAGATTATGCCGGACCTGCTATAGTTGAAATTACGACCGACCCTTTGTTGACTTAATAATAAAAATACTGTATGATAAAAATAGTTGAATTGAAAACAAATGAATTGAAAAATCTTTTTGATAACAAAGAGGTTAAAATTATTGATGTGCGTAGCGTAGATGCCTATAATGGTTGGAAACTCAATAACGAGTTTAGAGGCGGTCATATTAGGGGCGCAAAATCTTTACCCGCAAAATGGACAAAGTATTTGGATTGGATTGAAATAGTTAATTCAAAAGAAATTTTAACTCAAGATAAAATTGTGGTTTACGGTTACAATAAAGTGGAAACGGAAAAAGTTGCTAAATATTTTTTAAATGCCGGCTTTGACAATATAAACAGTTATCATCATTTTATTGACGAGTGGACGGCAAATACCGAATTGCCTATGGAACAATTAAGCCGGTATCAACATTTGGTTTCTGCCGAATGGGTGAAAAAACTTCTTTCTGATGAAAATCCGCCGGAGTATGGTAACAGCAAATATATAGTGTGTCAAGCACATTATCGCAACCGCAATGCATATCTTTCAGGACATATTCCCGGAGCTATCGACATAGATACATTAGCGCTTGAGGCACCCGAAACATGGAATAGGCGTTCACCTGATGAACTTAAAACAGCTTTAGAACAGCATGGGATAAACGCCGATACTACTGTGGTTTTATACGGGAAATTTATGTGGCCCGACAATGCCGACGAATTTCCAGGAAGTGCCGCCGGACATATCGGGGCTATACGTTGTGCTTTTATTATGTTGTATGCGGGTGTAAAAGATGTGCGTGTGCTTAACGGGGGTTTTCAGTCGTGGATAGATGCCGGTTACGATACCAGTACCGTGGATGTTGATAAAAAACCTATTGCCGACTTTGGAGCAAAAATTCCAGGTCAAGCCAAACTTGCCGTTGATTTGCCCGAGGCACGAGAAATACTGAAATCGAAGGATGCTGAACTAATTTGTGTACGAAGTTGGCCTGAGTTTATCGGTGAGGTGAGTGGTTATAACTACATCGAAAAAAAAGGACGTATTCCAGGTGCCATATTCGGAAATTGCGGTAGCGATGCATATCATATGGAAAACTACCGGAATGTTGACCATACTACCCGTGAGTTTCACGAAATTGCCCAACAATGGAAAGCAGTTAGCATTACTCCCGACAAACATCTTGCTTTTTATTGTGGAACAGGCTGGCGCGGTAGCGAAGCTTTCTTTAACGCTTGGCTGATGGGATGGCCCCGTGTGTCGGTTTTCGATGGCGGCTGGTTCGAATGGAGTAATAACCCCGATAATCCTTATGAAACCGGAATACCCGAAAAATAATCAATAGTAATAATCTTCACTAAATAATTTGCAATGAAAGCATTTTGGAATGGTAAAACAATTGCCGAAAGCGATAAAACAATCGTTATTGAAAACAACCATTATTTTCCACCCGAAACCGTAAATAAACGTTATCTCGAAAATAGTGATACTCATACGGTTTGTCCTTGGAAAGGGGTGGCATCGTATTATCATATTAACGTTGATGGAAAAAAAAATAAAGATGCTGCATGGTATTATCCACAACCCAAACCGATGGCAAAAGATATTTGTAATTATGTTGCCTTTTGGAAAGGAGTATCTATCAAAAAAAAATAACCGGAACATAATGAATTATACAAAAAAAGAATTATTAACCAAAGGAGGATTTCAGCTAATTAACTATTTGCCAAGTATTGGAATAGAAAAAGTTAGAGAAGAAATAATTGCCGGCCTTAAAACTATACCTAAATACATTGCCAGCAAGTTTTTTTACGACGAAAAAGGTTCGGAACTTTTTGAGAAAATCACCCAACTCAATGAATATTATCCAACACGAACCGAAAAGAAAATTTTATCGACAATTGTATCCAGACTAAATGTTGATTTTACTAACATTAATATTGTTGATATCGGTAGTGGCGATCCTACTAAAATTCGTTTGCTATTTAGTCAACTATCTGAGCAAGTCGTTTCTACAATAATTTATTATCCGGTGGACATTAGCCAATCGGCTATTGAAAAAGCAGCGGAAAAATTGATCCTAGAATTCCCTATGTTAAAAATTAAGGGAATCGTTGCAGATTTTATTTTTCAACTTAAACTTTTACCTAAAACAAAAAATAGGTTGTTTTGTTTCTTTGGTAGTACAGTTGGAAACCTAAGCGCAACCGAAATAGAGTTCTTTATGAACATGTTGGGAAATGAAATGCAACAAGGAGACAACTTTTTACTCGGAATAGATATGATAAAAGACGTTGCCGTTTTGGAAAACGCTTATAACGATGAACAACAAATAACAGCTCAATTTAATAAAAATATTTTAAAGGTGGTGAACAATCTTTCGGGAACAAATTTTAATCCTAACGAATTTGAACATCTTGCCTTTTTTAATGCTGAAAAAAACAGTATTGAAATGCACTTGAAAGCGCTGAAAAACGTGGCTATTATCTTTGATTCAAGTACGGATAAAGTTTATCTGAAAAAAGGAGAAACCATCCATACCGAAAATTCTCATAAATTCAATTTCAATAAAATAAAAACTATTGGTCTTTGGGCCGGATTGGATATCGAAAAAGTTTTTGCAGATGATAACAGATGGTTTAACGTGGTGCATTATAAGAAAAACAAATAGTTTTGCGATAAGGATTTTAACCAAGTAAGAAAAATAAGCTGATTACTAACATATTCAGTTCTGGAAGTAGTATTAAGTAGTATAAAATTGTTTGTTGTTAAATAGATTCTTAATTTTCTTCTCCGGAATTTTAACCGTCATATTGCTTTTGATTCTTACATCAAAATGTAATTTTTTACCTATTTGTTAACTGCAAGTGTCTATTCAGAAAACGTTGTTTTGTTGTTTTCCAGTTACATTGATATGCTATGTATTAGAAAAAGATAGTAGAGAAAGAGAATTAGTTTTACTTAATGTAATAAATGATAAAATAGTATTAAAATCTTAGTTACAATCTCATTGGCTGATACCTCCGATATTAATTTTGGTTAATTTTTATATTAAATTGAAGAGTCCAGTCTAAAAAGGTTACAATTTGGTTTCAGCCACTTTTACCTCTCAATCCCCTAAAGGGGAAGTGGCTGAAGATCAGTACATTTTTTAGGGAAGGGGTCAATACCGATTTTCATTATTTACCCTAGTTAACCTACTCATTGAAGATTCTTAAATTCAGAACAACCGATCTAACGTAATTTAATTTTTCGCAAAAATCACCACCGTAATCTTAGTAACTATTACCGGATAATCAACACTTTGGAATTTAGAAAACCATTAGTGGCCTAATAGTTACTACCATTGTCTTGTACGATACAATCGTTGTTAATATATGATAATCAATCTAAAGACCATGAGTTCTGTAATTGCGATTTAATGACTGGGATTTTTATTAGTCGGTAAACTATAAATCTCTTACCATTGATGCCAATGTCTTTACCCACTTCGGTAAGTCGTTCAGACTTGCGACAAGTGTTAAGAGTTCCCCTCCGTTTTTTTCAAAATCTTCTTTTAACTCTTTTCCTAACTCATAAATGGTCTCAAGACAATCTGCAACAAATGCTGGACTAATGACCAATAAGCGTTTTTTCGCTGTTTTTGTCAATTCCTTCACTAATTCATCAGTGAAGGGCTTTGTCCAGTTCTTGCGAAATTGCGATTGAAAACAAACTGTGTAATCCTGCTTCTGCAAATTCAGTTTTTCAGCGAGTAGCCGGGAAGTTTCATAGCAAGAAGCTAGGTAACAATAGCTGTTCTTCTCATCTCGTTTACTTGAACAACCCATGGATTCACAATCATTACCGGCATGAGCTTCATAAATATGGTTCAATGGTAAACCATGATAACTCATGATAATATGGTCATAGCTTTGTGGGTTGTATTGTTTGATACGGTGAGCAAAAGCTTCAATGAATCCAAAATGGTCATGAAAATGATGAATCATCTTTATATCAGGTATTTGCTTCCAATTACTAATGAGATTAACTGCCTTTTCAAGGGATGAACCTGTAGTAGATGAGGCGTATTGAGGATACATGGGAACAAGGATTATCCGTTCAGGCTGTTGTTTCTCCAGTTTGCCAAGCATATTTTTTAAAGCTGGTTTGCCATAGCGCATGGCCATCTCAACTACATAATCTTCACTGAGCTCTTTTCGTAAAGCGTTCCTTAAGTTTTTTGTATTGACTAGCAAGGGGGATCCTGTCGCTGTCCACAACTTTTTGTACAGTGCTGCGGACTTTGGTGAACGGAAGGGGACAATAATCAGGTTGACCAATAATTTTCTTGCCATCCAGGTCAGATCAATAATGCGGTTATCGTTTAAAAAAGCACTTAGATACTTTCGCACATCTGCTGTTTTCGGCGAATCAGGTGTGCCCAGGTTTATTAACAGCACCGCTGTTTTCATAAGATTCACTTATTATATTAACGCCAAAATAGTCCTATACCCGTTGATATAAAAATAAGCAGGGTAGAAGTCCCAAAATAAAACAAGGCATTTTTGTGTTTGTTCAAATCAAACTTTGAAAGGCGAATGAATATCCATCCCAGTTGAGAAAGAAAAAGCGTAAAGATCATTATGACAAAATGTTCCAAGGCCCAGAACCGAAGCGCCATCTGTTCGGTTGCCTCTTTAATACTGGCAGCACCACCCGTCCGGTAATCTAACACAAAGTACAGTAATATTCCTAAAACCAATTGTATATACAGGAAAACAAGAAAAAGTACAGAAATATTCTGATCCAATTTTGTATAAGCTTTTTTAAAATACCAACCTCTTATTGAGCGTACTATAATAATTATGGCTATTAATGTAAAAATGGTGCTAATAAAGCCGTGTAATTTAATCACCAAATCGTAGTATTCCATATTGTGTATGATTAAGTTTAGGTGTTCATATTTATTTTATTAACTATTCATTTTCGGGATGTATGGGTTTTTTGTTAATCCATACAAGCTACTAAATTACAAACCGTCTGCAATCATCTTTCCCTGTTTAATTCTGTCTGCCATGCCTATACCATTACGGATATTACCTGCTAACACCAAATTGGGAAATTCATTCTGCAAAGCATCAATAGATTCATACCTCATTTTACTATCGGCACAATACTGTGGAATGGCATTGGAGTGTCGCATAATCCTGAAAAGATCAGGATTAAATTCGTGTAGTTCTAGTAAGTCTTTAAGTTCTCTTTCAACTAATTTTTTAATCCCTTTATCATCAAGCTCACAAAGTTCCTGGCGTCTCACACCGCCGATGAAGATGGTCATCAATGCGCCTTTTTCAGGTGCACGCCCTTCAAAAAGACTCGACATAAACATGATGCCCAAAATATCCCTCTTCTCACAGTGTGGAATTAAAGCTCCAAAAGCGTCTAAAGGTCTACCCAACCATTTCTTAAATCCAACCGCCACTTCAATAACACGGGTATAATGCAAGGATTCAATTTTATTAAGGTGTTTACTATTAAAAAAGGGAAACAAATTCCTGAGTGCATATGCACCTACCGTACTTACAACTTGCTTCGCCAGTATTTCAATTGCATCACCTTTGACAACAGACCCTTTGAGCAAATATCCATTGTTACACTTTGCAATGGTTATTTGCTGTAAGTCAAACAAGCATTTTTCTGCTCCGGCTGATTGTTGTAAGGCTTCCGTAAAACGGGACAGACCACCTTTAACAGAAAATATTTTTCGAGTGGCTTTTTTTGCTTCCAGATCTTTTTTTCTTCTTTTTTTCTTGATGGCCCCTCCAATGAAGCTACCATACTCTTGTTCCAGATTGTATAATTTGGGCAAAGCATATTTTGGTACCAGTTGAGCCGGATCTCCGGCATAAATACCGAGGACAAAAGGATCGACGGCATAATCTAAAAAACTCTTTCCCATCCTGCGTTTGACGAGATGGGCCAGATTTTCATCGGGGTCGGTCCCAGGATTACGAAAGGGTTCACCCAACAAGCGAAATTTATCTTTCCAGCTAAACAAGCGTGTTGTTATGCCTCCAATGAGACCTGATGGCAGTGTTTCCAATTTGCCATTCATTAGTATGTATCGTTTTTCTGATATTTTATCAGCTAATTCACAGCTAATGTCTGTCTTTAAATCATCAAATAGGTTAGCTACTTCAGGATGAGAAATGACACCCGTATTGGGGCCCGTTTCATAAATAAAACCATTTTCACTAACTGTACCAATCACGCCTCCTGGACGGTTTTGTTTATCCACTATTAAAAAATCGCGGTTCTTTTTGGCTAAATAATGCGCACAGGTTAATCCGGTTAAACCGGCGCCCAATATGATGATGTCTGTCCGTTGCATTTAAATTGTTTTTGAATACCGGTTTTCGATAATGTTTAATTGTGGGTCAAAAGTCATAGCAATATTTCTAACGACAAAAGAGCTATCATCGTTGATTTTAAGTTGTTCTTTATTAATTTCCAGTAAATTATCAGCTAAGAAAGGTGATAATTTATTTGTATTGTAGGCAACTATTTGTTTCACTTCATCTGCGTCCATTCCATACATCAGTCCAACTTTGTGAAAATCAACAAACAAATTGCACATCACTTCATTAATTACTGTGCGAATGACTTTTTCGTTTTTGTTGACCTGATATCCCCGTTCAACGGCCCACCCATTTTTATTGATGCTTACGATATAATCTTTGATGGATTTTGTGTTTTGAAAATAGCCGTTGTCAAGTTGTGCGATGGAGGATGATCCAAAACCATACACCTGACCGGTAGTTTCGCGTGTGCAGTAACCCTGGAAATTACGGTGCAATTTTTTATTAACCAATGCTTTAGATAGTTTGTCTTCAGGTTTGGCATAATGATCTATACCAATAGGTATATAGCCATTTTCTGTAAGTAGCGCATAAGCCGTTTCCATAAGTGCCAGTTTTTCTTCTGCATTGGGAATGCCAGTTTTTTCCAACACTGATTGGGCTTTTTTCACCCAGGGTACATGTGCATAGGAGAAAGTTGCCAATCTGTCAGGGCTGATCTCGATCACCTTTTCAATACTTTTCCTAAAACTTTCTACCGTTTGGCCTGGCAATCCATAGATCAGATCAAAGTTTACCCCTTCAAAACCGTTTTCCTTCATTCTTTTCACAAGTGCTTCCACAGGAAGCTTTGAGGGTAGGCGATTAACAATTCTCAGGACGTCATTATTAAAATCCTGTATTCCCAAGCTCAATCTGTTAAAACCCTGGGCTGCAAGTTGGTCAATATGCTCCAACTCCAGATAGGCAGGGCTACACTCCATAGCTATTTCAGGATGTGCATCAAGCTCAAAACGATCCATAAACAAGTCCATAATCTCCTTTACCATATCAAGCGGAATAGAGTTGGGTGTTCCCCCTCCCCAGTGTATCTGTAATACTTTCCGGTTGTGATCAAGCAAATCAGCTACATTGTTGATTTCCTTTTTCACCGCATCAATATAACTCCTGAACAAATCCAAGTTTTTACTACCAGAGGTGTTGCATCCGCAAAAATGGCACAATACCGGACAAAATGGAATATGAACATAAAGCGAAATGCCCTGTGGATAATCATTGTTGGACTTTATGATGGCATTTTTATAGTCCTCTACCGAAATATCAGTATGAAAGTAGTTGGCAGGGGGATAGCTCGTGTATCTTGGCCCCGGTTGGTTATATTTTAATATTAAGTCTTTATTAATATGCATAATTCCTAGTTCCTTTTCCAATCAACAGTTTTAATCCAATCAACAACAAATTTCAGGTTCTCAAAAGGAATATTGGGCAATACCCCATGGCCAAGATTAAAGATCCATTTATGCTCTCTACTTCCAAAGGGCAGGTATTTCTCCAATTCTTTCCTGATGGTTTCTTTGTCGAGAGTAAGAATACGTGGGTCGAAGTTTCCTTGTACACCCATCTCCGGGCCAATCATTTCTTTGGCATCTTCGAGAGACATCTGCCAATCCACACCGACAAAATCAATTTTTTCATTTTTTAGCGCTCTCATACCTGCTCCTAAACCTTTCGGGTAAAAAATAACCGGCGTTCCAGTTTCTTGAACAGAGTGCAAAATTCGCCTTACAAAAGGCATCACTATTTCATTGTAAAAAGTATAAGGTACTAAACCGGCATGCGTTTCAAATAATTGGAATGTGCTGATACCATGTTTTACCTGATTTAAGGCATATTCAATGGATAGGTCTGCAATTGCTTCAAATAGCTTTTTTGTGGTTACCTTATCGCGATACATCAGCCCAACAGCATCAGGAAAACTGTGGTTGGAACTAATACCCTGTATCATATAACACAAGGTTGTAAGAGGTGCACCGCAGAAACCTATCAAGGGTGTATCGGTGGATTTGGAAGCCATAACAGCATCAATAGCCTTATACACATTCCGGAGTTTATCAGGGTTGGGGTTCAGAAAGGCAACAGGATCTTTTACATCTTTAAGGGCTGTTTCAAAACGTGGACCATGGTCAGTAAATTCTAACTTCATACCCATGGCTTCGGGAATTACAAGTATGTCGGAAAAAAGTATAGCTGCATCTACACCTAGCTGATGAACAGGCTGAAGGGTTACTTCTGCCGCTAATTCCGGGATGTTCATCAGTTCGTGAAAACTGTATTTTTCTCTCAATTTCAGGTAATCGGGAATAATCCTTCCTGCCTGTCGCATAAACCATACCGGTGGCCTGTCGTGCTTTATCCCTTTCAGGGTATCAATAAATATATTGTTCATCTTTTTGGGTTTCTTTTTTTAGCATTTCTTCCCAATTGCAAATCCGGCAGAATTAACTGTTTCTTAAGACAGACTTTTCATCGCTTTTAAGCTCGCTGCAATACAATTGTCAATATCTTTATTTGTATGTGCTCTTGAAATAAACGTGGCTTCAAATTGTGAAGGTGCCATATAGATACCGTTTTCCAACAATTTTCTAAAGTATTTTGCAAATTTACCGGTATCCGATGCCATTGCTTCATCAAATGAAGTTACTTCATCTTTATCGGTAAAGAAAAGGGTAAGCAATGAGCCTACACGGTTGATAATACCGTTTGTGCCTGTTTTTTCCAGATTTGCACGGAGGCCTACTTCCAATCGTGCTGCTTTTTTTTCTATATCATCATAAAAACCGAATGTTTCGTTCAAGGCTTTCAACATAGCCAAACCTGCTGCCATAGCGAGAGGATTGCCTGAAAGAGTCCCGGCTTGATAAACAGGACCTTCCGGTGCCAGCAAATTCATAATCTCCGCTTTACCCCCATACGCTCCTACTGGTAAACCTCCACCGATAATCTTGCCTAAAGTGGTTAAATCGGGATACACACCAAAGTATTCCTGTGCACCACCTCTTGCCAGTCTAAAACCGGTAATTACCTCATCAAATATAAGTACGGTGCCATAATCATCGGTAAGTTTTCTCAAGCCTTCAAGAAATCCTTCATTAGGTGGCACAACCCCCATATTTGCTGCTACCGGTTCCACAATGACGGAGGCAATGTTTTTGCCATGAAGTCGAAATAATTCTTCTACTGATTTTAAATTATTGTAATCGGCCAGCAAGGTGTCTTGAGCTGTAGCTGCTGTAACACCTGGGCTGTCAGGTAGTCCCAGAGTAATGGCACCGGAGCCGGCTTTGATAAGGAAACTGTCGGCATGGCCGTGGTAGTTGCCTGCAAATTTTACAAACATGTCTCTTTTAGTGTATGCTCTAGATAGACGCAAGGCACTCATTGTAGCTTCAGTACCGGAATTTACCATCCGCACCTTATCAATGGAAGGCACCATTTGAACAATGAGTTCAGCAATTTCGGTTTCCATTGTTGTTGGAGCACCAAAACTTGTTCCTTTTTGTGCAGCCTCCTGAATAGCATCTAAAATGGTTTTATTGGCATGACCAAGAATAAGTGGTCCCCAAGAAGAGACAAAATCAATATATTCGTTACCATCAATATCTTTAATGGTTGAGCCTTTTGCACTTGATATTACAACGGGGTCAATACCTACACTTTTAAATGCCCTTACGGGTGAGTTGACACCTCCGGGAATTACTTTTCCGGCCCTGGCAAAAGCTCTCTGGCTTTTTTCATAGTTCATTTTAATTAATTTTCTTTTTATTGTTTTTCTTTTTTTAGAATTGCGGCCATTTGTGGGGCATGATACGTGATAATAATGTCAGCTCCGGCTCTTTTGATGGAGGTTAATATTTCTTTGATGATCCTGTCTTCATCAATCCAGCCATTGGCAGCAGCAGCTTTCACCATCGAAAATTCACCGCTAACATTGTAAGCTGCTATAGGTATATTAAAAGTATCTTTCACTCTTCTGATTACATCAAGATAACTCAAAGCCGGCTTCACCATTACAATGTCTGCACCTTCAATCAAGTCTTCTTCTATCTCGCGCAAAGCCTCGTTGGAATTGGCAGGATCCATTTGGTAGGTCGAACGGTTTCCAAATTTTGGAGCACTTTCGGCGGCTTCACGGAAAGGGCCATAAAAAGCAGAAGCATATTTGGCTGAATAAGATAAAATGGGTATATTATAAAAGCCATTTTCGTCCAACACCTCCCTGATTCTTCCTACACGACCGTCCATCATATCACTCGGAGCTATAATATCTGCACCGGCTTCAGCGAGCGAAACAGATTGTTTTGCCAAAGTTTCTAATGTAAGGTCATTGTGAACGTCTCCATCCACGATGGTTCCGCAATGACCATGCGTCGTGTATTCGCAATTACATACATCGGCCACTACCATGATGTCGTCTATTTCGTCCTTTATCGCCCTGATGGCCTGCTGAACAATTCCATCTGCCACACAGGCAACGTAGCCATGTTCATCTTTGGTTTCTGGAATTCCAAATAATAAAACTGTTCTGATTCCGTCAGCTACCAGCGTTTTACATTCTTCAACAAGCAGATCAACAGATAATTGAAAGTTGCCTGGCATTGAAGATATTGGGTTTCTTACGTTTTTGCCAGGCCGTACGAAAAGTGGCATTATCAAATCATCAAGTGATACAACGGTTTCGCGTACCATATCCCTAAGGATTACTGTTTTCCTCAGTCTTCTGAGTCTAGTTTCTGGAAATGACATAACTTTTTGTTTTTTAAATTTGTTATTATTACTTTCTTTTTGTGTTATTACTTTTATTCAGGTTTATTTGCCTCCATTAGCCTTATCTCCTTCAAACGGGTCGTCGCAAAAAAATTATCAATCCCTTTTATCAAACCTTCTTTGCCAGAGGGTTTGGCAACTACAAGTGGTTTTAATCCTTCAGTTCGTAAAGCTTCTTCTGTTGTTGGGCCAAGACAAGCGATCTTTAATTTACTCAAATCCATCACTCCGGTGGTATGGTGCATAAAACTTCTGAATCCCGAAGGACTCGTAAAAAGTATCAGATCATAGTCGCCTTTCACTATCCTGTGTAGAATGTGTGTATCCACGGCTTGCACAAAAACGGTACGATACACATTTAAGCGGTCAACTTTTACTTTTGATTTCAAACTTTCCTCTAATAAGGGTGAAGCCAGGTCGCCAAGTACAAGTAACACTTTATCACCGGATTGAAGTATTGGATATAGGTTTTTTAATAAATCAACAGCGGTGTTTCCGAAATTAGTTACTTTTGGCTTTAAGCCGTGATCTTGTAAAGCCATATACGTTCTTTTGCCGAATACAGCAGTCTTGAATGGATAATCAGATATTTCTGTATGCGCAGATTTAAGCTGTTTAAAAAAATTATCAACACCTTTACTACTGGTAAATATTAGCCATTGATAGGTTTTACCATCTATAATATTTTGTAAGTTCCTCGAAGAGATTTTCGATTGAATGATTTCAATCATTGGTAAAGATAATACGATAACCCCTAACCTCTGCAGGTTCTCTCCTATCAGGTCTGGTGAACCCGTCGGACCTGTGTTAATGATGATTTTTCCTTCCATAATTACAATATGCCTGATCGTTTTAAGTGCCGGGCAAATTTGTGTTTCTAATATTTTCCAAAATTTCTGCGGCTCCTTTATCTACCATTTTTTTAGATACGTCCAGTGCAATTTCCACTGCTTTATCAATGTTGCCATTTTGGGTAACCCTAATGACTTGTTCCCCTTTTAAATCAGCTATCAAGCCGGTAATTGTGTAAGTGCTCCCTTCAATAGTTGAATAACAACCGATTGGGATCTGACAGCCACCTTCCATATATTTCAGAAAAGCCCTTTCGGCAGTTGTTACAAGCATAGTTTCTTTGTGGTTGATATTTCTCATAACGGCTTCGACGGCTTCATCGTTTTTACGTATTTCAATGCCAATAGCCCCCTGACTCACAGCAGGTACCATAATATCGACAGCAATGATTTCAGTTATCCTTTCGTACAGATTCAGGCGTTGTAAGCCCGTGGCCGCCATTATCATAGCATCACAATAACCATTGTCCATTTTTGCTAAACGTGTATTTATATTGCCTCTGATATCCACAATCTTGAAATTAGAATTGTAGGCCAGCAATTGTGCTCTTCTTCGTAAGCTTGAGGTAGCTATCACATCTTCAGGGCATAGTTCGCTTAAGGGTTTACCGTTTTTACTCACCAGTGCATCGCGAACTTCAGAGCGTTTCAGTACGGCACCTAATGTTAAACCTTCAGGAAAAAAAGTGGGCAGGTCTTTCAAACTATGTACGGCCAAATCTACTTCCCTATTCAAGAGGGCTACTTCCAATTCTTTGGTAAAAAGACCCTTATCGCTGATCTTAGATAAAGCAATATCATGTATTTTATCGCCTTTGGTATGAATAATTACGATTTCGGCTTTTATGGCCGGAAATTTTTCTTCGATGGTTTGCTTCACCTGATTGGCCTGGTATAGAGCAAGCCGGCTTCCCCTTGTTCCTATTATGATAATGTTATTTTCCATTAGCTATGGTCAGTTCAAAGAGTTCATTTAACATTTTCAAGTGTTCTACTTTCCTTCCATTGTCAGTGAGATACTTAAGGTTTTCAATAATCAATCTCGAAAATTTATCAGCAATATGGCTGCCATAATCCTGAATGGGCTTGCGATCAGTATTATTTTTATACTTTCGGTAATTCTCAAATTCCATATTGTTGATTTTCCGGAAATTTTCCTGTATTTGACGAATGGTTGGCGACAGATTCAATGAGGATAACCACGTCATATAATTATCTGCCATTCTGTTGATAATTTCGTTGGCTTTGACAATTTCAGCTTTACGTTTTTTGTAAGTTTCCTGAATCACAATTTTCGTATCATCTACATTTAATAAGGTAACCGATTCGATTTTACAAACATTTTCAGCTACATTCCTAGGTACAGACAGATCAATAATGATTAACGGTCGAAAATTGCGTTCAGGCATAACCTCTTCAATCATTGATCTGGTAATTAAGGGTTTTACCGATCCAGTGGCTACTGTTACGATGTCGCAGGTGATCAGATATTTTTTTATGCTGTTGAAAGGCACCGCGGTTGTCTTGAATTCTTTGGCAACCTCAACTGCTTTTTCAAAAGTTCTGTTTGTTATGTAAAGCTCCTTAAATCCTTTTTCAATGAGGCTTAACATCGACAGCCTACCCGTTTGACCGGCCCCTATCAACAACACAGATCGTGAAGCCATATCAGGGCATTGCTGTTTCGCCAGCGTAGCTGCTGCCGAACTAACTGATGCAGCGCCTTCATTAATTTTTGTTTCGGTGCGAACACGTTTTCCTGCACTAAATGTCCGGTTGAACAAACGGGTTAAAACAGGTCCGGCGCTATGTGCATGATCACTGATCAAAAAAGCATTTTTTACTTGACCAATAATCTGGTCTTCACCTAAAGCCATTGAGTTTAAACCGCATGCAACCTGAAATAAGTGTTTAACAGCTTCCAGACCTACAGCAAAATACATGTGATTCTTTACCGAAACGTCCAGATTTTTGTAATCTGAAAACCTATTAAATACCATATCAAAGCCTTCCTGAATTGAAACTGTTTTGATATGAAAGTAGATTTCAGTACGGTTGCAGGTGGATAATACAACTACTCCTGCAACGGCCTCTATTTGTTTTAGGTTTTTGATAAACTCATATATTTGGTCTTCAGTAAATGAAACCAATTCCCTGATTTCCACAGGTGCAGATTTATAATTCAAACCTATAAGCCCTATCATTCTTTCCATTGCCTACCTAACAAGTAAAACTTTAAATAGCGGCAATATTAGATATCAAATCTGAAGAAAATTTGTAGAAACGTGCGTCGTGGGCAATACAGTGCCAATTTAAATAGTTTCCAGATAAAACACAATATTTGACAATGGATAAATGTCTGTAATTAAACTGGTTTAAGACCGTTATACTTTAGAAAAGGAAATATGTTAATTTCTGAATTTAACAATTATTTTATGAAGGTTACGTTCATAAAGGTATTGTATATGGAAATTGTACAATTCACAGATCTTTTTGACCAACGATAATCCTAATCCTAGCGAATTACCTGTATTTTTTGTTTTCACAAAGCGGTTGAAAAGTTGTTCGGCAGGTATATTAAGCTTAGGGCCAGTATTGCTTATTTCAAAGGAATTGCTGCCAAGGTGAACAAATAATTTACCATTATCAAAATTATGCCTGATGGCATTTTTAAGGAGGTTCATAATGAGGATATCTGCCAATGCAGTGTTAACATTAATCTCAGTATCACTATCATTTTGCATTTCCGTCTCAAGAGTAATATTTCTTGCCGCTATTACTTCTTGAAAATTCTCAAGATGGTATTCAATCCTTTCTTTGAGACGCACATTTGACAATTCGGGAAATTGATTGTTCTCAATTCGTGTAAGCAGTATCAACACCTTGTTAATATTTGAGAGACGGCTTACCGCCATGTTGATGGAACCAATTAGTGCTATTTGTTCTTCTGAATAGCCAGGATACTGCAACAATAATTCAATTTTAGCACGCATAATCGATAATGGTGTCTGGATTTCATGAGATGCATTCTCCGTAAACTCTTTCAGGCTAATGTAATCTTTGTGAATTCTTTCTGTCAGTTTTTCAAGTACGTGGTTGAGCGTCCGGAACTCCTCCACTTCTGAAACGGGCAAGTTCAGGTTTGGGTTATCCCGTAAGTTGTAGTTTTTTACTTTATTGACCGAGAAAAAGAAATCGTCCCAAAGTTTTTGGAAAAAATAACGGTTTAAAAAAAACATGGCAAAGATGAGGGCGATCAACATGAGTGTCATAGCGAATACAATTTGCTCAATAAGATTCTCAGCCTCCAGCATCGATCTAAAAATGGTAATCCTAAAGTTGTTACCTTCAACGATTGAATTGAACCTTAACAACCTGTATGGTGCATAGAGTTTCTCTTTTTTGTTGTACAGCACAGTATCCTTAAACATTTGACCGATGTGATAGTCGGATTCCACCGGTTCAATATTGATCATGTTTTCAGTAATCAGATAACTATCATTTAACTTTTTATAGTTTTTCAACTCATTAACTATATTGTAACGTTGATTAATCAGCTCGTGATCAACCTGTTTAATTATCATCAACTGAATAATCTTATAGAAAGATATCCCTCCAAAGAGGAAGATAAATAAGGCCATAGTTACTATTATAAGGCCGGTTTTATTAAGTAGTTTCATGGGTTTATAGTGTGTTGAATTTATATCCTACGCCATATACATTTTGCAAATAATCGTCAGCACCCTTATCTAACAATTTTTTCCTGAGATTTTTGATGTGCGTATAAATGAAGTCGAAAGAATTGAGGGTATCTGCATAATCGCCCCACACATTTTCAGCAATGGATTCTTTTGTTAGCACCCTGTTTTTGTTTGAGACAAAAAAGAGTAGCAGGTCGTATTCTTTTTTGGTTAAGGTCACCAATTCATCATGTACAAACACCAGAATAGCATCGGTATTAATCCGGATTTCATTAAAAACAATTTCATTGTTACCACTAAAACTTATGCGTCGGATTACCGATTTGATACGTGCATTAAGTTCCGACAGATTAAAAGGTTTAACGAGATAATCGTCAGCTCCAATATCAAGGCCGGTAATACGATCATCCAAAGAATTTCGGGCAGAGATAATAATTACACCGGAAGTAGAGCGGTTTTCCTTTAACTCGCTGATGATACCCAGACCATTACCATCGGGTAAGTTTATATCAACAATCACACAATTATAATCGTAAATGTTGATTTTGGCTGATGCACTGCTGTAATTAAAAACCAATTCACAAATATAGCCTTCGTCTTTCAGATAATCCCCTATGGATTTGGCCAAAGCCACTTCGTCTTCTATTATTAATATTTTCATTTGCTACAAATATGATGATTGACATATGAACAAAACTACAAAAATATGCTGTTAAAATACAGCTGTTCATTTCAAAAACTAACTCTCATTGTAGTTTGCAACAAAGCCATATCTTTGCGGCAAGAATAAAAAGAAAAACTTATGTATACGCAAGAAGGAATAAAAGAAATGAATGAAAGGCTTGTTGCCTTGAGGAGGTATCTTTGACATCGACCGTAAATTGATGGAAATAGAAGAAGAAGAAGAAAAAACACTAGACCCCGACTTTTGGGATGACCCGAAAAAAGCAGAATTGTTATTGAAAAAAATTCAGGAAAAAAAACGCTGGACACAGGCTTTTGATGCAGCAGAAGTTGCTTTTGACGACTTAAAAGTTCTAGAAGAATTTTTCGAAGCCGGCGAAAGCAGCAAAGATGAATTAGATAAGCAATTCGACGAAACAATAAAGTTGGTTGAGGATTTGGAATTTTTTCGTATGCTTGGAAAAGAAGAAGACCGGTTTGATGCGATTTTAAAAATTAATCCAGGAGCCGGAGGAACCGAAAGTCAAGATTGGGCAGAAATGCTTATGCGGATGTACATTCGCTACGGCGAACGCCACAGATTTAAAGTAAAAGAACTTGAATTTCTAGAGGGCGATGTAGCCGGTATCAAATCTGTTTCGTTGGAGTTTCAAGGCGATTTTGCCTTTGGAAACCTCAAAAGCGAAAACGGGGTCCATCGTCTTGTACGACTTTCCCCTTTCGACTCGGCCAACCGCAGGCACACATCCTTTGCTTCGGTGTATGTTTACCCGGTGGTTGACGACAGCATAAAAATAGCAATAAATCAAGCCGATATTTCTTGGGATACTTTTCGCTCAAGCGGCCCCGGAGGTCAAAACGTTAACAAAGTGGAAACAGCCGTTCGCTTGCGACATCAACCCTCGGGATTGGTAATTGAATGTCAAGAAACTCGCTCGCAGCTACAAAACCGCGAAAAAGCTTTGAAAATGCTTCGCTCGCAATTGTACGAAATAGAACTGCGTAAAAAACAAGTGGCACAAACCAAAATCGAAGACAGCAAAAAGAAGATAGAATGGGGGTCGCAAATCCGTTCCTATGTATTGCATCCCTACAAATTGGTGAAAGATATACGCTCCGGTTACGAATCTTCCAACGTTAATGATATACTTGATGGCAAAATTGACGATTTTATTAAAGCTTATTTAATGGCCTTTAGTGATGCCGATTAACTGCAAAGTTGTATTTTAGCCTAAATTTTTTAAATAAAATGAAACATCCATGGCGGCAAACCGACACACCCTGTACGTTGCACTACAGGGCAGACAGAAGAATGATTATAAAAGCCCCGTAGGGGCGTAATATTAGTAACGGGGGAATGAAAAAACGAGTACCGGTTTTGGCGGGATTTTTGCCCGCAGGCAGCAAAAATCGTGACAAAACTAAAATAAAGACAAACAGTTAATAACAAAATTATAAACATATGAAACATCCATGATTGGTTTTGACACACAAGGGAATGATTAAAAAAGCTCCGAAGGAGCGTAACAATAATAGACACGGGTTTAACCTGTGGAATAATGGTTTTGCCATTCCACGGGTTTAACCTGTGGTATAAGAAAAATACACAACCGTTTTGGCGAGATTTTTGTCTTTTTTGTCAAAAATGGTGACAAAACAAAACGCAGATAATCTATTAGTTGCAAAATTATAAACATATGAAACATTCATGATTAATTTAAAACACACAAGAGAATGATTATAAAAGCTCCGAAGGAGCGTAACAATAATAGCCACAGGTTTAACCTGTGGTATAAGAAAAATACAGAACTGTTTTGGCGAGATTTTTGTCTTTTTTGACAAAAATCGTGACAAAACAAAACGCAGATAATCTATTAGTTACAAAATTATAAACATATGAAAATAAAGCAGATAAATATAAAAATACGGGAATTCGACAGCGAAGCGGAATTATCTGCCGAAGAACGAAAACTGCTTAACGAGGCTGTCGGAGCCATTGACAGTTCGTATGCACCCTATTCCGAGTTTCATGTGGGAACGGCAGTACTATTGGAAAATGGCGGTGTGGTTACCGCCGGAAATCAAGAAAATGCTGCTTATCCGTCAGGACTTTGCGCCGAAAGAGTAGCTCTTTTTTATGCCCAATCGAAATATCCTGATATAGCCATAAAAACTATAGCCCTTACTGCTGCTACCGAACAGTTCGATATTTGTACACCGCTTGCCCCTTGCGGTGCGTGCCGACAAGTTATTGCCGAAGCCGAGAACCGACAGCAATTACCAATCATTATTTTAATGCGTGGCAACACCGGCCCAATTTACAAGGTAACCGGTATAGAAAGCCTTTTACCTTTTGCTTTTTTTGAAAAAAAATTACGAAAATATCCTAATCATTAATTTATTAATACAATGAAAAAAGTTTTGTTTGGACTTATGGTGATATTTGCCCTCACCGCTTTCAAAAACGATAAACCGGCTTATCGTTTTTATAGCAAAAATGGTAAAAAAGTTAAATTTCAAAAAGTTGTAAATGCAGCCAAAAATGCCGATGTGTTGTTTATCGGCGAATTGCACAACAACCCGATTTGTCATTGGATGGAATTTGAACTTACACAAAGCCTTTATACTGCAAAAGACGGTAATATTATTCTGGGTGCCGAAATGTTTGAATCCGATAATCAATTGATATTAAATGAATATCTTGATGGTGAAATTACAAAAAGAAATTTTGAGGATGAAGCTCGTCTTTGGCCTAACTACAAAACCGACTACAGACCGCTTATCAGTTTTGCAAAAAAGCGCAAATTACAGTTTATTGCCACCGACATTCCGCGCCGGTATGCTTCGATAGTGTATAAACATGGTTTTGGTGCACTCGACAGCCTCTCCGCCGAAGCCAAATCTTATATGGCTCCTTTACCTATTCCTTACAACCCTAATGTAAAATGTTATAAAGATATGCTGGCAGAAATGGCGTCGATGGGACATAATAGTCCCAATTTGCCAAAAGCACAGGCCATAAAAGATGCTACTATGGCCTATTCCATTGCTGGATATGCCGGAAACGGTAAGCTGTTTATACATTACAACGGCTCGTATCATTCCGACAATTTTCAGGGAATTCTCTGGTATCTTAACAAATATAAACCAGGATTGAAAATTGTTACTATCGCTTCGGTCGAACAAAAAAATATTGATACGCTCAATAAAGAAAATATCGACAAAGGCAATTTTATTCTTGTCGTTCCAAAAGATATGACCAAAACATACTAAATGCCGGATAACACAATTATTTGTAAATAATTGATAGAAACAATATGAATAAAACAATAAGATTCATTTAATTAAAGATTTTATCTGAATTCGATAACTTGTCAAATAGCATTTGTTTATTTCAACTTAAACAACTTAGATCTTTGGGAGTTGAAATGTTCTTTTGGCTATATCTTTTTGTTTTTAGAGATAAATTGACTATCAATTAACGAATCACGAGTTAAGAGGTAAATTATGATTTCAAGATTTTAAAATTATTAATCGGTGCTATATATTCAAAATAATCGAAAATGTTCAAAGCCAAATCATAGAATGTAGATTAGTTATTTTAAAATAAATAAGTTACGGGTAAGGCCCGGCTACTCCACAAAACGATATTTTTGGAAGTTTGTCAATTATCCAATCAACAATTCGAATGGCCGTTTCAACAATTAAAATCTCAATTAATTAGCAATTATATGCAAAAATGTATATTTTTATCGGAAATTCAGTAATTTTGTAGGTTATGAATAACAATGGCTTAAAAGCAATTGACTTCTTTTGTTCGGGATGTGGTATGACATATGGAATAATTGTAAATCTTTATGATGCCTGATATCTATACTAAACAAAAACGTTTCGAAATAATGTCAAAAATTTCGGATAAGGAAACAAAACTTGCAATTCCGTTCAAGAAATTTTTGTTTGCTAACGGTCTTCGATATAGAAAAAACGATAAATATTACATTGGCAAACCGGATATCGTTTTACTTAAATTCAAACCTATAATATTTATAGATGGTTACTTTTGGCACGGGCATACTTGTCCTGCAGGAAAGTAGGGATACGAGAAAAGGATTTAAGTAAGAAAAAATAATGAGAAATAATGAGCGTGATAAAAAAAAAGTAAAGGATTGAAGAAATCAATCTGGATGTAATTATCTGGCAGTGTGAACTGAAAGTTAATACGATAAAGAATGAAATATTAAAAAACATTTAATAAAAATCAAGTAAAAAGTTAAAGATAATGAATAAGTTGTATCCTTTAAAATTTTCCCCTGTTTTCAAAGAGAAAATTTGGGGTGGAAGAAAAATAAAAGAAGTATTGCACATTAATTTCGGGAACTTGCGTAATTGCGGTGAAGTATGGGTGATTTCGGGTGTCGAAGGAAACCCTACAATTGTTAAAAACGGTTTTTTGACCGGTAACGAACTTAATGAATTGGTGGAGATTTACATGGGCGATTTGGTTGGCGACGATGTTTATGAAAAATATGGGGTCGAATTTCCCATATTGATAAAATACATTGATGCTACCGACTGGCTTTCCATACAAGTACATCCTAACGACGCACTTGCTGCCAAAAGAAAAATCGGTAATGGCAAAACCGAGATGTGGTACATCCTCGAAGCCGACAAATCATCGGAACTAATCAGCGGATTTAAAAAAAAAGTAAGTTGCAAAGAATATTTACACTATCTTGAAGAAAAAAAAATAACAGAAATTCTGAATTTTGAAAAAGTTAAAAAAAGCGATGTGTTTTTTATTCCGGCAGGCCGCATTCACGCCTTGGGCCCTGGAATTTTGGTCGCCGAAATACAACAAACTTCCGATACAACATATCGCATTTACGATTGGGATAGAATTGATGCCGCCGGTTTAAAACGCGAACTCCATACCAATGAGGCACTTGATGCTATTGACTTTAGCATTGCCCACAACTACAAAACCCACTATGAAGAAAAAAATAACCAAACCGAAGAAATTGTAAATTGTGCGGCGTTTACTACTAATATGCTATCTTTCGACAAAAGTATTGAAAAAAATTTCGAAGAACTTGACTCTTTTGTTATCTACTTAGGTATTGAAGGAAATTGTAAGTTGATTTATGAAAATATTCAGTTGGATATCGCACTCGGCGACGCTGTGCTCGTGCCCAATATTATTGAAAATGTTAAACTGATACCTGGCGGCAACGCCAAGTTGCTCGAAGTGTATATTAAGTAATCGAAAGGCCTGAAAAGCATCTAACCCGTGAGTCGATGGTAAATAAAAGTTTATTTTATGAAAAATACTTCTATTTTTTTTCTATTTTTTTTCTTAGTTTCTGTGCTTTTTGCTCAACAACAAAGTGTGCGAAATGCTTCTAATACAAAGCAGGTTTCACTTATGGCTATATGGCAAAAAGCACAAGAACAAAGGACAATGCAAAACAGAATTTACGTGGATAGTCTCTTAGCTTTTACACCTGTTGATTCATTAAAGAACCTAATAATCAACGATGCCGCCTATAAGAAACTGCCAGATATTTCACGTTTTTCACAAATAACATTAATTGATGCCTCAAACAACCGTTTGAAATGTATCTCACGCAGAGCACTTCAAAGCGACAGCCTTGAAACATTAATCCTTTCCGGTAACAACATTAAACACATTCATTTTCCGCGTCATTCGAAAATCACTACTTTAACTCTCGAAAATAACAATTTAAAACGAATACCCTATTCACTAAGACGTTTAAAAAATCTAAAAAGATTAAAAATTAACCATAATAAGATCAGGCGAATACCTCATTTTATCGTAAATATGGATTCCATTATCGAAATAGATTTAAATAATAACAGGCTTAGATTAAATAAACAGGCCACCCGGCGTTTGGTTAATATCAAAATCCTATTAGTCGGTGCTAACAACATCAAAAAACTTCCCGAGAACATTGGCGATCTAAAGGAACTAAAAATGCTGAACCTCGGGAAAAATCATATCAATAGCCTTCCTACCTCTTTTGCTTCTCTTACACAAATAGAAACTCTCATTTTTTATAAAAACGATTTTACACATATCCCAAAAGAAATTTTTTCGCTTACTAAATTGAAAGAACTTGATTTTTACTATAATAAGTTAAATAAAATCCCTTATGATATAGGGAAACTTAAAAATCTTCAACAGCTTTTTCTTTCATACAATAAAATTAAATTGCTCCCCAATACGCTTCGTATGTTGCATAAACTCAGGTATTTGTATATACATCACAACCGGCTGCTGATGATTCCCGATTGGTTTGCTTCTTTAACAAAACTTGAACGTATCGGTCTAAGTCATAATCATATTATTACTATTCCCGATTTGTCGGTTCTTCCTATTTTAAAAGAAGTGGATTTGAGCTTTAATAATATTGAATACCTTCCTTGGCAGCTTATTTTGCGCAACTATTTACAAAGTTTGAATATTAGAGGCAATCCCTTTATTATGACGAAAAGCGATAAAGAGCAATTAAAAAAAATTGATATGGAAAAACAATCTATCGGTCAGATATTTTATTATTAAAATTTTGAATATTATGACAGTATAATTATTCTAATTTTTTTCTGTTTATCCCCCTTAAGGAATATAAAAATAGCGTGCTCTTCCGTAAGGTACGTTAATCACACTTTCGTAAATTAGCAAGTGTTTTTTGGCAACTTCGTCCCAATACATTGCCGACAGATTAGTTTTGATTTTTTGTTTTAATTGTTGCCGGTAATCGTCGTCAACGAGCAGTGTTGTTATAGCCTTAATATATTCTTCGTCGGTGTCGGCAACAATTCCACCTTTTACCGTATTGTTCCATTTGCGAAAACTTTGCAGGGGCGACAAGACCACCGGAATTTCAAATGCCGAAGCTTGCGCCAGTATACCGCTTTGGGCACCTATTTCGTAAGGAAGAACCATAAGGTCAGCAGCACTAATAATTACATCAAAAGTATGCTGAGGAAACTGTCCGCGCAGTACTTCTATACGATCGAATACAGGTGAGTTGTTGATAAGGTCGAAAAAATAGCGCTGATAATCGTTGTATTCTATCCCCATAATTTTACCCGAAACGAGCAACTGAGCATTATTTACGTTTTTGGCTATTTTTGGGAAAAGTTTAATAATACGGTGAAAACCTTTGGTAGGTGTAAAATATCCGGCAAGCAACAATACTTTTTCACCCTTAAGGCCAAGAATTTCTTTTGCATTTGAAATACGCTCAACACGTCGTACACCATGAGGAACTACATGGTATTTGTTTTTATGTTCTGGAAAATACCGGATAAGCGTATCGTATTGATAACCTTCGTGAACAATAATTGCCGAACTACTGGATGTAATACTTTCGAGAATGATTTTCTGAGCGTTGTCGAGTTCTTCGAAAAGAGTATGTAAGGTGGTAACCGTAGGAAGTTCAGCCATTTTGCAACGATATAAAAAATCAAGTATTTGCACGCTGTTTTCCGAGCCGAACAAACTGTAATCGTGCTCAATATGAATTATATCCGGAGTTAGTTTCGAAACCATATGAAATAGCTTAGCAGCAATATCATTGTCTAAAGGAGAATAAACCGGAAATACATTTTCACCTCTTGCTCCGCTTTCACTAATTATCAGTACTTCTTTTTCGAGCAACCGCACTGCATCCGAAAGATAACGGGTATAGGTGGCAATTCCGTTTTCGATCGGAAAATAAGTGGAAATGTAACAAACACGCATAATTATTTGATTTGTTTATTGTAAAAAAGAAAAATCAACTGCGGTAAAATTAAAAAAAAAGAAATGTTAAACAGTTACTTTGCTGCAATAGTTTCTATCTCAACCAAAATACCAAGTGGCAAGTCTTTTACGGCAAAAGCAGCTCGTGCCGGTGGATCTTGGTGATAATATTTTCCGTAAACTGCATTCATTTCCGCGAAATTAGCCATGTTGCTCAACAAACAAGTCGACTTTACAACATCGGAAAAATTATACCCTGCTTCGTGCAAAATTGCTTCAATGTTTTTCATAACTTGCCCGGTTTGAGACGTGATGTCGCCTGCAACAATTTTTCCCGTCTTAGGATTAATGGGTATTTGTCCCGAAATAAATAAGAAACCACCGGCTTCAACAGCCTGACTATAAGGTCCTATAGCCGCAGGAGCAAATTTAGTGTTGACGATTTTTTTCATAGTTAAAGTTTTTCTTCAAAAATACAAAAATTTGCAGGTAACAAAGAAATCATATTGTTGTTTGGCTATATAATATTATTGAGATATTGATTGTGTAGCGCATTATGATAGTAAAACCTGTAGAGGTGTACAAAGTTAGGGTAAGCATTGTGAAAAATTCAACTGATTTTGTTACGCCTGCACAAATAATTAATAATCATTTTAGTAGGAAATCATTCTGCGGTAAGTGCTTTGAACAGATCTTCCACCTCGCAAGAAGTACTAATAATTTTTTTTGTTTTCAAATCTTTGCGGATAATGCTAGTCCTTCTTCAAGAGAGCGGAATGTTTTAAGCCAGTCGGGATCGGTAAAGTAAGGCATCAATATTTTGTAATGATAATAGGGTAAGTCTTTTCTGTCTATTTTGCCATCAAAGGGAGTAAGGTTTCCTAAGCGTTCAAACATAGTTGTAACTTTGTATGAAAGTACCGTAATTTCTGTTTGATGGCCGGCAATATGTTCGCCTCAATAAAAAAGAAACATATATTCGGGATTTAAAAAACTTAAGGTTTTTATTCTCTTTTTTATTATAGGCAGCTTTTAACATACTTCCTAATGCTCCCCCCTCGTTAAATTGCAAACTTAAACTGCGCAAATCGTCGTTGGTAAAACAAATGACGAATGAGTTTTGTTTTCTTTCGAGGTGGTATGAACCAATTACTTGAAAACCTCCTTTATTAATATTTTCTTTTGCCAAAGTAATTTGGTCGTCCACAGGTTATTGAAAGTACCATTTTGTAATAAGGCGAAATCTTTGCCCAAAGATTTGTATGAAAACAAAAAATGCAAGAATTGCAGAAAAAACAAATTATTTTTCATAAAACAATATTTTTTTTGATTATCGTACAAAAATAAAATATCTGTTAATCAATTAACAACTAACAAAATAAAATTTATAATAAATAAAAATTAATGCGAAAACTTTATTTCGTAGCAACTCAAAAAATAATAATTTTGTCGATTAAGCAATAGCATTGTAATAAGAGACCAATGTTTTATTTGGAAATACCATTGACATGTATTATTTTTGTTATCGGCTTTATGACAACACAGATACATTGAGTTGGATTACAAATATTTTATATATTTAACAGAGAGAATTTTACTATTAATCATAGTTTTAAAACAAGTACACGAAACCGGTTATTTTAACGTTAAACCATAAAACAACATATCGTGAAAAAGGGTAAATATTTAATGATAGGCATTGTTTTTATTTTTGCAATTGCCATTTTTATTTGGGGTTATAATTTTTTGAAAGGCAACGATGTTTTTTCGAAACAAAAGGTTTTTTATGCTCGTTACGAAAACGTTGGAGGCTTACTTACAGCTAATCCGGTATTAATAAATGGTATGCAGGTAGGGCAGGTACGTAGCCTTTATTTTGATCCCGATATGTCGGGCAATATCATTGTAGAGTTTTTAATGTCCTCTTCTTTCCCTATTCCCATAGATACAAAAGCAGTAATTACTAATGCTAATTTATTGGGCGACAAATTGGTTACGTTTGAGCTTGGCAAAAGTCGGCAGTTAGCACAGGACGGCGATACACTTAGGGGAAAAGTAGAAGCCACTCTTTCCGAAGCTGTTAATGAAGAATTGGCACCAATCAAAGAAAAAGCTGAAAATCTACTCTCTTCTCTTGATACTCTAATAATAGAGATGAACAATGTGTTTGGCGGACAAGCAGGATTAAACTTGCGCTCAAGTTTTAACGATATAAAATTTACTTTTCATAATCTTGAAAACACTACTGCCAATATTAATACGCTTGTAGAGGTACAAGCCAATAGCATAGCACACATTATCAGTAATCTCGAAGCATTTTCTACTACTCTTAAAAGCAAAGATGAAATTTTATCTTCTACATTAGATAATCTGAATTCAATAAGCGATTCGCTGTCGCAGCTCAATTATAGAACCACGTTAATCGGTATTAATCAATCGGTAGAACAACTTAAAGCATTACTCGTAAAAATAAATTCGGGAAAAGGTTCTATAGGCAAACTGATATCTAATGATTCATTATATTTTGAAGTAAATAAATCGGCTGTAGAATTGAATAAATTGTTGAAAGACATTCGTGAAAATCCCAAACGATATGTAAAATTTTCTCTGTTTTGATTCTCAATATTTTTATGAAGAGAAACGGACAAAAGATATTCAGATGTACTGTAGAGGTTTTGCAGAATAGATGATTTGAAAAAAAGGGTTGTGTCGTGAAACACGATGCCTGCTTTGAAACTTGATGCACGAAAACATTTTCCTATTGTAAGGAGATATTCATAGTGTGAGTGCCGGTTGATTGTTGATAAACGACAGCAGCAACCGATTTTAAACCACATGGACAAGAAAGTAGTTCTTTTTTCCTTTTTGAATAAGGATGTATTTATTGTTCAACAGGTCTTTGATGCCTATTTGGTAATCTTCGTCGATTTTTTTCTTGTTGATAAAAACTGCATTATCTTTCAGCATTCGCCTGGCTTCGCTATTTGATTTAAAGGCACCTACTTTTTCGGAAAGGAAATTGAGCAATCCGATACCGTTTTCAAGTTCAGCGCGTAAAATATCAGCTTGCGGTATACCTTTAAAAACATCAAGAAGAGTGTGTTCGTCGATTTTTTTAAGTAACTCGGTAGTACCTTTGCCAAACAAAATTTGCGAAGTTTCAACGGAGTCATTGTAATCGTCTTGAGAATGTACGCGGATGGTAATGTCTTTGGCAAGCGCTTTTTGTAACAGCCGTAAATGGGGCATTTTACGGTGTTCGGCAATGAGATTTTCTATTTCTTCACGCTCAAGCAAAGTAAAGATTTTGATATATTTTTCGGCATCTTCGTCCGATACATTCATCCAAAATTGAAAAAATTCGTAAGGACTTGTTTTTTCGGCATCAAGCCAGATATTTCCTTTTTCGGTTTTTCCGAATTTCGTACCGTCGGCTTTGGTAATTAACGGACATGTAAGGGCGTAAGCATCGTTTTTATACCCTAACTTGCGCCTGATAAGTTCGGCGCCGGTTGTGATGTTTCCCCACTGGTCGGTACCGCCCATTTGTAGTTTGCAGTTGTGCGTTTGGTATAGATGCAAAAAGTCATATCCTTGAACCAATTGATACGAAAATTCGGTAAACGACATTCCGCTTTTGCTGTCGGCGCCAATACGTTTTTGCACCGAATCTTTTGCCATCATATAGTTCACAGTAATGTGTTTTCCCACTTCCCTGATAAAGTTGAGGAAACTGAAATTTTTCATCCAGTCGTAATTATTCACGAGCAAGGCTTTGTTTTCAAAAGTGCCGTCGAAATCAAGAAACTTGGCGAGTTGTTTTTTTAAACCGCTTTCATTATTTCGGAGAGTTAATTCATCTAACAACTTGCGTTCTCGTGATTTGCCCGACGGATCGCCAATCATACCGGTTGCACCGCCAACAAGAACTATGGGTTTGTGACCGGCAAGTTGTAGATGCTTCAACATCATTACTCCAACCAAATGGCCGATATGCAACGAATCGGCGGTGGGATCAATACCTACATAACCTGCTGTCATTTCTTTTTTTAGCTGTTCTTCTGTGCCAGGCATTACATCGTGAATCATACCGCGCCATCGCAATTCTTCTACAAAATTCTTCATTTGCCGTTAAAAATATTTTTAGGCAAAGATAGCTATTCGGATGAATGTGAAATAGGAAGAAATGGCTATTGTTTCAGGCTTTCGATTCCTTATTGTCTTTTATGTTGTTTGGAAATATTAAACCGTTTATCAACACATTGTCTTTGACCTTAATGCAAATGGATAGTAACAGTGTTATAACATTGACAAATAATGTTGTGATTTTCTAAAAAAAAGAATGCCGAAAAAAAAATCAATCTTGAAATATGAAGTTGGGTAGAATAAATAAATTTGATATGCTTGCCTATATATTGCTGCTACCACCAAGGCCAGATAGAACAGCTTGTTGGGTTTTAACAGGCACAATTCCACATGAATATATGATACTATACATAAAACGGTGTAAATAAATATATTTTACTTTTTTTAATATAACCCTGAACGCTTATAGTCAGGTCTTTCCTGTTCTACAAATTTATATTCTTCCAAAGTGAAATACCCTCTTCCCATAGAGAAATATTTTCGTACCTCAAGATGCATAGAGCAAAAGCCGCATTGCACGCGGCAGGCCCTGCTTTTTCTATCATTCGTTTTCGAACCATTTTATCCCGTTTTTAATATAATAACTGTAATTGAAAATACAAGTGATTATAACAACTATATAATCAGCCTATCAAGTAGATTTTAACAAAAATTAATATAAACATGTCAAACCATCTAATGTTAAACCATATGTTTGCACAACATTAATTCTAATATTTAATTGACATGGAAACAAAAACATTATTCAACGAACGACGCTCAATTAATTTCTTTGACAAGACCAAAGAAATGGACGAGCAGACATTAAAAGAGATCATCAACCTTGCCGTGTTGGCACCTTCTGCATTTAATTTACAACCGTGGCGAATAATTGTTGTAAAAAGCGAAAACAGCAAAGAAAAATTATTCAAGCTTTCAAACACACAAGACAAGGTAAAAGAGGCAGCAGTTAATTTAATTCTTATCGGGAAAAAAAATGCGTGGGATAACAGCAATCTCGTTTGGCAAGAGATGCTTAAAAGTGTTGGGGGCAATAAGCAAATGGTGGATGGAGCAAAACAGGCAGCAGCTTTTTTATATGGTTCGAGCGACGAACGCAGTCGCAAATTTGCAGAAAGCAACACCGGACTATTGGCAATGGCAATTATGATTGCTGCAAAAGAATATGGTGTGGATACACATCCTATGAGTGGGATAAATTTTGATGGAATCCACAATGAATTTGGTTTACGGGAAGACGACACGGTTGTAATGATCATAGCAATGGGTTATTCTGATAAAAGCAAAACATTGTATCCCCGTCGTCCTCGTCTTATGTTTGATGAAATCGCAACGATTTTGTAATCTTCAAAACATTAGTGCATTAATTAAATACATTAAGGGCATATAATGCAGATAGTTATGAAGATCAGTTTTTTAACTTAAATTTAAAAATTATGAACACAAAAATTAGAAAAATTGCCGGATGGATACTTGCCGGTCTTTTATTAGCACTTTATATTTACACTGCAAGCGGAAAATTTATAAATCCTGCGCAGCTTAACGGAATGGGATTAGCAAAGTGGCGGGTAATTATTGCATTAGGCGAAATTACGTCGGCTTTATTGTTCTTTTTTCCAAGAACAAATATCATTGGTACCTTATTATTAAGTGCTTATATGGGCGGTGCAATTATTATTCATATGAGCCATGGTTATAGCATTATGTTGCCGGTGGTTGTTTTATTTCTTGTATGGGCTAACGGATTTATCAGAAATCCCGAATTTTTTGTTAAGTTTGCCCAATAAAATAATTGTATGAAAATAGAGGAGGAAATAAAGGGACATTTTCGGAACGAGTACCACAAAGGAATAATTAATTTGTTCTATACGGTAAATCAATTAAACTATCAATTTGAGAAACATCTCAGAAAGCATGGTTTAACGCAGCAGCAATACAATATCCTCCGGGTATTGCGAGGCTTTCGTTCTGAATGTCCTGTGTCTATCGGCTTTTTGAAAGAGCGTATGCTTGAAAAAAATTCGGATGTCAGCCGCTTAGTGGATAAACTCTTTCGTAAAGGCCTGGTTGACAGGAATGAGAACAGAACAAACCGACGACAAAAAGATGTTGATATTACTAAAAAAGGGCTGGAGTTATTGTTCGAGCTTAAAGAATATGAGAAGAAAATAGACAGGTTATTATTAAATCTTACTGAGGACGAAGTGGGGCAACTTAATCGGCTTCTTGATAAAATTAGAGATTAATTTCAGAAAACAAATAATATAGAAGGATTATTTTATACAAACATCAAAGCATTGGCAAAATTGACAGAAGCACAACAGGACTAAAAGTTATGAAAATGAGGTCCCTTTCCCGAATGACGATGCCACAAACCGGCTTTTACCAATTTATCTTTGTCGTTGGCAAATTCATTTATGTCGCCATTAAAAATAATCTTGTGATTTTCGGAAAGGACGATAACACGGTCGGCAATTTCTTTGGCTAATTCCATATTGTGAAGTGCTATCACAAGGGTCGAATCCAAAGAACTCAGAAAGTCGATAAGCCAACCTGTAGCTCTTGGATCCAAGGAAGAAAACGGCTCGTCTAAAAGTAAAAGTTTAGGCTCTAAAATAAGTATAGAAGCTAATGCAACCCGTTGTTTTTCGCCTCCACTCAGTTTTACGGGAGATTTACTTAACAGACTTGATAAGTTTAATCTTTCAGCCCAATAATTCACTTTCTCATCTAATTTGGTACTCTCAAGTTGTTTTAATCCGAAAGATAATTCATCATAAACACTCGGATTAAAAAGCATAATATCAGGATTCTGAAACAACATGCCCACCGAAGTGCGAAATTCTTTTCTGAAATTTTTATCTTTTAAACTTTGTTTTGTGAGTTTATGTCCCTCAAATAATATTTCGCCTTTTTGTGGAAAAATCAATCCGTCCAATAGTTTTAGCAAGGATGTTTTTCCGCTACCGTTAACTCCAAATAAAGCCATTTTTTCGCCTTCGGATACGGAAAAACTTGCGTTTTCTTGTACTTGCTCTTGCCCATACTTAAAATAAATATTTTTTACTTCAATCATATTATGGTCCTCGAATTTATTGCCTGTGCTATCTCTTTTGAATTTTCAATTGATTTCTTTATAAATAAGTTAATCTGAAATCCCAAAATACGATAGGAATTTATTAATGTAATTTTCTTTATTATTCTGCTCTCCAATGCCAGTTTCATTTGCTGGTAAGTTGTTAGATAGTTCATTATTTGACTATAAGCCAGTGTTAAAGTATAACTTATAAATGGTGAAAAGCTAAAAATGGCAAATAGGTTAATTTTTTTTCCTGCAAGCAGAGTAAAATATAAAATAGTAAACGTACGTAAATTAAAAACTATAAGGCTTGTGTAATTTTTAGTAATTATGAAATATATTGAGGACAAAAGGTTAAAAGCTACTATGGCTGCCAACGTTCTCCATATTAATTTAAAAAGAGCTTTTCCAGAAAGAAATAAGGCAATTATGAGAAAAAATAGTATGAAATAAATGTTTGAAGATATTACAACAGCAAAAATTACAAGCAAATAATTAACAAAGAATAACTTGTCAAAAAGAACGCTTCTTTTACCAGAAAAAAGAAAAAAGAGTAAGGTTGTAGTGAAAAATGCTAAAATAGCCGAAAAGTAATATGAAGTTACGGTACTAAGTCCAGGTAAAGAATAGTGAGATAATGGTGCAGAATAAAATACCGAAAAGTTTTTTATCCCCTGTGGAATAAAACCCAGTTTTTCATTAAAGAAGTTCAAATTCCATTCGCCCCATGCCGGATTTTCAGTTATTAATCCCAAAGGTACTAGTAGCATTATGAGCAAGACCACAAAGAAAAACAGAAAAATATCGGATGTTTCTTTTTTGACCACTATGGTTTTAAAACCCTGTCCAAAATCAAAATAGCGTTTAAAATAGGAAATTCCAAACAAAGTAAAAATGCCTTCTATAATACCAAAAAACAACATAGTAGAACCTACAACAGCCGGCAAGGTGATTTTTAAACCATAAGGAAAATAAACAGGGCTTCCGTTGATGTCCTTTGCAATGTAAGGTTCTATGCCGAGAACTATGGCCACAACAACCGAAGCCAATACAATGCTAACCCAGCCGGAGATAAAATAGTTTATCTTTTCTGAAATTTTATTTTTAAACAACTTATATGTGTAATATCCTGAAAAAGATGCTACATATCCCATAGCTAATGCATTAATAGCATAGGTCGTGATGCCGCCGTCACCAAATAACAAGGCCTGTAACAAAAGCACAAGACATATTGCAATGAAGCCGGCCCATGGGCCAAATATAATTGCAATAAGTGCTGCACCAAGAGCATGTCCGCTGGTACCACCTGGAATCGGTATGTTAAACATCATTATAATAAAAGACAAGGCGGTCAAAGAAGACAAAAGGGGTAATACTTCTTCATCTAACTGTTGGCGTAATTTCTTTATGCCCTTAACAAACAAAGGGATAAATAGCAAATAAAAAGGTATGAAAACTTTTGGTGAAATGTATCCGTCAGGTATATGCATATCTTTATTTTAAATCAGTGGTATCCGACAAAAATATTTATACAAAGGAAAAATTTATGCGAATAAATCCCTGATTATGATTAAATTTGTAATCATAGCAAAAACAAATTATCAACTAGCAAATCTACAAAATTTAATCAACAGCCTATTATGAAATATTTAACTGATTTTAGTAGATAACAATGACAAATAATATCAAACGGACAAGAAAAAATATTGGAGAAAGTATAAGTCATAAAGGTTTATGCTATTTTTACGTTTTTATAATGGCCAAAAAGTAAGGGTTCCTAAATCTGTGATTTTTTAAATATTAACCATTTTAGGCAAGGAAAAAAATCAATAAAACAAAAGGATTTATTGATATTAAATTAATAGGAATTGGAAAGAAATAAAAAGTAATTTTATGGTGGAAAATGAACACAAAAAGAAGAAAATCTACATCAGCTTTTAAAGCAAAGGTATCCATTGAAGTGCTCAAGGAGCGTGAGACAATGGAATAATTTTCGAAACGGTTTGAGATTCATCTTTTGTTCTATCCATTACTTATAATTTTTCTCCTTGCCAATTGATTTAAAAAAATTATCCGTGTTGACATAAATTATCTTAACTTTTTTATCTCCTGATAATTTGCAATTTTCTTGAACAGAATGAATTAATCGTTTACTTTGTCTTCCCATAAATATGTTCCAGTAAACAAATATAATGTAATCATAATTTTTAATAGAAAAGCTATTTGTCCGTGATAGTGGTCGCAAATATTTTAATTGTATATCAAGTGGAATAATGCTATCAACCGGAGCCTGTTGTTGGGGAGGAAAAGTTGTCATAATATTGTCTCTATTCCAGTGCAAATTTGGGAAACCTCCGGCATAGCAATTGATTTGAAAAGATATCAGTTGTCCTTTTTTGTCATAATAAAGGGCTTGTAAAGGTTGATAATGATTTTTCACTTGTTCCTTGTATTTTGTTGTATCAAATGAAAATAAAAATGACACATACGAAGTATCTAATTCATAATTGTCTGTTTGTGAGACATCATATTTTTTTGAAAATCGAACAATTGTGTTCTCATTTATTTTCTTTAGATTTTTCATTCCATAAAATAAACCAATAATTGACGAACAACTTGTCAACCCAAGAATTAAAACCAAAATCAAAAGATTTATACGTAACTTCATTTGCATTAATATTATATTGACAGTTTCTAATAATTTTCAAAAATACGAAATTTTTTTATCACAACAAGGGAACAAACGCTTGTTTCCCAATGGGGCTCAACGACTAACGAAAAAGCAACTCTAATGCATAGCGTAAACATTTGGCTAATCTCTGTTGCCATTATGTTATCACATTCAGTTTTCTGCCTACCTTAGTAAAAGCGGCAATAGCTTTGTCGAGATGTTCGGGTTGATGTGCTGCCGAAAGTTGTACACGGATACGCGCTTGTCCTTTTGGAACCACCGGATAATAAAAGCCGATAACATAAATTCCTTCCTCAAGCAGTTGTGAGGCCATTTCTTGCGACAACTTAGCGTCGTAAAGCATAACGGCACAAATAGCAGATTGTGTAGGTTTGATATCGAAACCCGCTGCCGACATTTTTTTCATAAAATAATCGGTGTTTGCATGTAGTTTGTCTTGAAGTTCATTGGTTTCGCTCATCATGTCGAACATCCTTATACCGGCATTAACCACCATAGGAGGTAGCGAATTAGAAAACAAATAAGGACGCGAACGCTGTCGCAACATCTCAATAATTTCTTTTCGTCCGGTAGTAAATCCACCGATTGCTCCGCCGAACGATTTTCCAAGTGTTCCGGTAATAAGGTCAATACGTCCGAAAATATCGAAATGCTCGCTAACACCTCTTCCCGTTCTACCTACAACACCGGCCGAATGGCTTTCGTCAACCATCACTATCGCATCATATTTTTCCGAAAGCTTAACTATTTTGTCTACGGGAGCCGTGTTGCCATCCATCGAAAACACACCGTCGGTTACTATAAGACGAAAACGGTCGGTTTGGGCTTTTTTCAGTTCTTCTTCCAAAGCAATCATATCGGCATTCTGGTAACGGTAGCGTTTGGCTTTACACAAACGTACGCCGTCGATAATAGAAGCGTGGTTGAGGCTATCGGAAATAATAGCATCGGCTCCGGTAAGCAAAGGCTCGAAAATACCGCCGTTGGCATCAAAAGCCGCAGCATAAAGAATACTGTCTTCTGTGCCAAAAAACCTTGCTATCTTTTTTTCCAAAGTTTTATGTAAATCGGTAGTACCGCAAATAAATCGTACCGACGACATGCCGTAGCCGTACGTGTTAAGCCCCTCTTGGGCAGCTTTTATCAACTCCGGATGATTTGATAGCCCAAGATAATTGTTGGCGCAAAAATTCAATACTTTTTGCCCACTTTCAAGCTCAATTTCAGCACCTTGCGGACTAACAATAATACGTTCGTATTTGTAAAATCCGCCATCACGAATGGCATTAATTTCTTTAATCAGGTGGTCTTTAAATTTTTCGTACATGATTTTATTATTTTTTCGATTGATATAAATTTCAAAAACTTTCAAAAGTACTAAATAATCTCAATGCGATAGGTTCTGTTAATCAGAAAAAACATCTTTATGATTCTACAAAATACCGGTTCGTATATTTTATTTTTATGGCTGCCACGCCAATTTCTGCTGCAAAAACTATTAACCTTTTCCATTTTTTCTAATTTTGTAAAAAAATTGCAAGAAGATATGAATAGAAAAAATAGCTTTGGTCTTTCGGGTTATATCGTTGACTTAAAACACGAAAAAATATTTAAAGGAACTATACATATCGAAAACGGATACATAAAGTCTATTATTCGTGATGATAGTGTTAGTAGCCAAAACTACATTTTACCCGGGCTTATCGATTCGCATATCCACATAGAAAGTTCCATGCTTATCCCTTCCGAATTTGCACGTCTTGCTGTGGTTCACGGCACAGTAGCTACCGTTTCCGACCCGCATGAAATTGCCAATGTGTTGGGTATCGACGGTATTGATTATATGATAAACAATGGCAATAAAGTGCCTTTTAAATTCTTTTTTGGGGCTTCTGCCTGCGTGCCTGCAACGCCTTTTGAGACTTCGGGTGCAAAGTTCGGATTAAAAGAACTTGATCAGCTTTTGGCCCGTAACGACATAAAATATCTTTCGGAAATGATGAACTTTCCCGGTGTTATTAGCCACAGCGAATTTGAAATGGGTAAAATAGCTATTGCCAAAAAATACGGGAAACCTGTGGACGGTCATGCTCCGGGTATTAAAGGCGACGATGCCCGCAAATATGCCGAAGCCGGTGTGAGTACCGACCACGAATGTTTTACCATAGACGAAGCCCTCGAAAAGATTAAATACGGAATGAAAATACAAATTCGTGAAGGCAGTGCCGCAAAAAATTTCGAGGCGCTCATCGGCCTAATGGAAAGCTATGCCGACAAAGTGCTGTTTTGCTCCGATGATAAACATCCCGACGACCTAACCGAAGGTCATATCAACCTAATGATTAAACGGGCTATCGCAAAAGCTTATGACCCTATTAAAATACTGAAAAGTGTAATTATCAATCCTATAGAACACTACGATTTGCCTGTGGGCACTTTGCAAACCGGCGATCCTGCCGATATTATTATGGTGGATAACTTAAATGATTTTAATGTTTTGCAAACTTATATCGACGGAGTGAAAGTGGCCGAAAATGGGCGTACACTTATTGAAAGTGTGGTTGAAAAAACTCCCAATAAGTTTTTTGCCACACCTATTGAAATTGACGATATTGCGGTTGCTTATACCGGTGGAAAACTGAAAGTTATTGAAGCACTTGATGGTGAACTAATTACTAAAGCCGGATTTTATCAACCAAAAGTAGTGGAAGGGAAAGTAATAAGCAATGCCGGCAACGATCTCTTAAAAATTGTGGTGTACAATCGTTACGAAAAAGCACGACCTTCTGTAGCTTTTATCAAAAACTTTGGCTTAAAACAAGGTGCTCTTGCGTCAAGTGTGGCACACGATAGCCATAATATAGTTTCGGTAGGCACTTCTGACAAAGCTATTGTACAGGCTGTTAATAATATAGTAGAAGTAAAAGGCGGTGTAAGCGTGGTGGCCGGTGATATTGACGAAACATTACCTTTGCCTGTTGCAGGCTTGATGTCGGCTGACGATGGTTTTCAAGTAGCCGAAAAATATCATTTACTTGATAGGTATGCACATATTATCGGTTCTAAGTTGAGTGCACCGTTTATGACGATGTCGTTTATGGCTTTGTTGGTTATTCCCCAACTTAAACTTAGCGATAAAGGACTGTTCGATGGGAAAAATTTTTCGTTTACTCCGCTATTGGAAGAAAGAGGAGATTAATATTTTTTGAATTGCCGGTTGTTTCAACATCCGGCAAATATATTGATGTTATTTAAATTGCTGGAGATTTAACCCTCCCAAAAAATCATTATCAGAAATTTAGATTTGTTATAATTGAACAGGGAAATTGTTAAAGAATAAGTGGAAATGAATTATATATATCACTATATCAGTAGTTTGCCATTGATAATTATTATAAATAAAAATTTGTTAAAGGACTTAAAAAAATGAATATAAAACGTTTACAGAATAATAATTGCATTAATTTTGCCGAGATTTTAATTGTAATTATATGACAACCAAGAAAAATAAAGTTGTTGAACTGGAACAAGCGGTAGTTCGCTTTGCCGGTGATTCGGGAGACGGAATGCAGTTGACAGGATCTTTGTTTTCCGATTCAACAGCCTTTGCAGGTAACGATTTTGCCACTTTTCCCGATTATCCATCAGAGATAAGAGCACCACAAGGTACTGTATCAGGGGTATCGGGTTTTCAAATTCATTTCGGTCATAAAACCGTTCATACTTCAGGCGATTTGGCTGATGTATTGGTAGCCATGAATCCAGCTTCCTTGGAAGCCAATTTAAGATGGATAAAAACGGATGCTATTGTTATTGTTGATACCGATGCTTTTATAATGAAAAATTTTATCAAAGCAGGTTTTAAAGCCAATCCGTTAGAAGACGGTACGTTAACCGGACATATAGTTTTAGAAGTTCCCCTTTCGACACTTACCCGTGAAGCTGTTAAAGATTTGGATTTGGACAACAAAACAGCGCTGAAGTCGAAAAACATGTTTGCTCTCGGCATTATTTTATATATGTTCAATCGTGATTACACCAAAACTTTTTCCTTTTTTGAAACTAAGTTTAAAAAGAACCCTATTGTTGTCAATGCCAACAAAAAGGTGATTACTGCGGGATATAATTATGGAGAAACGGCGGAGGTTTTCACCAATACTTTCAGAATAGAAAAAGCCGAGCTTCATAAAGGTAGATACAGAAATGTTACGGGCAATCTTGCCACAGCATGGGGTTTGATGGCTGCTTCCGAACGTTCGGGGCGAAAAATCTATCTTGGTTCATACCCCATTACACCAGCCACCGATATTTTACAAGAGTTGGCAAAGCATAAACAATTATCGGTTGTAACACAGCAAGCCGAAGATGAAATTGCCGGTATTGTTTCAACTATAGGAGCAAGTTTTGCCGGTGCAATGGCTGTTACCACAACATCCGGGCCTGGATTGTCGCTAAAAAGCGAAGCCATCGGACTAGCCGTAATTACCGAGTTGCCTATTGTTATTGTTGATGTTCAGCGCGGAGGTCCTTCAACAGGTTTGCCTACTAAGTCGGAACAGTCTGATTTGATGCAGGCACTTTATGGCAGAAACGGTGAAGCGCCTGTGGTGGTGATTGCTGCCAAAAGTGCTACCGATTGTTTTTATTTGGCTTATCAAGCTGCTAAAATTGCTATGGAACATATGACTCCCGTAATTTTGCTCACCGACGGTTCGTTGGGTAATGGCTCGGAAGTGTTTAAAATACCGAAAGTTGCCGACTTATCCGAAATTAACCCTCCATTTGTTGAAGCCAACGACCCCGAATATAAACCGTACAAACGCGATACTGAAAAACTTAGTCGTCGTTGGGCCATCCCCGGAACTCCCGGATTACGGCATCGATTGGGTGGTCTCGAAAAAGAAGACATCACAGGTAATGTGTCGCAAGATCCGTTAAATCATCAAAAAATGACGGATTTACGTCAGGCAAAAATCGATCGTGTGGCCAATTATATTCCCAAACTTGAAGTGGAAGGCGAACAAGAAGGCGAATTGCTTGTGGTAAGTTGGGGAAGTACTTACGGTGTAATGATTACTGCAATCGAAGAAATGCATACCGAAGGAAAATTGGTAAGCCTAGCTCATTTTCAATATATTATGCCTTTGCCAACCAATGTTCGTGAAGTGTTCTCGAAATTTAAAAAAATTATTGTTTGTGAAATCAATATGGGACAATTCGTGAATTATTTACGAATGCATTTTCAAGAATTTACATATAAACAATATAACAAAGTCCAAGGATTACCTTTCATGGTTATCGAACTGAAAACCAAATTTGAAGCCCTATTAAACGAATAACATTATGGAAAACAAAATAGAAACTCAGGAAATAATCCTCACAAAAAAAGATTTTGAAAGCGACCAAATGGTAAAATGGTGCCCAGGTTGCGGCGACCACGCTATTTTAAAATCGGTGGAAGCTGTTTTTCCAATCATCGGACAAAAGTTGGGAATGAATAAAGAAGATTTTGTTGTCGTTTCGGGTATTGGTTGTTCATCGCGGTTTCCTTATTATCTGAATACTTATGGTATACACGGTATACACGGTCGGGCTGCAGCCCTTGCTATGGGAATTAAGCTTACCAACCCAAAATTGAGTGTGTGGATTATCAGTGGCGACGGTGACTCATTGGCAATCGGTGGAAATCATTTTATACATATTGCTCGTCGTAACCTTGACGTTAATTATTTGATGTTTAACAACGAAATTTATGGCTTGACCAAAGGACAATATTCGCCTACCACTCCTAAAGGACAAAAAACCAAAACTTCGCCACAAGGAAGTTTTGAAACTCCATTCAATACAGGTGAACTCGTTATCGGTGCAAAAGGAAAGTTTTTTGCCCGTGTTGTGGATACAAATCCCAAGTTGATGCAAAAAATATTTTTGGAAGCAGCTTTACATCACGGAACTTCTTTAGTCGAGATTCTTCAAAACTGTGTTATTTTTAATAACAAAATACATGCTTTAATCACTGGCAAAGAAGTAAAAAACGATAACCAAATTATCCTCGAAGCCGGTAAACCTATGATTTTCGGTAAAGAAAAAGAAAAAGGAATTATTCTGGAAGGTACTCGTTTGAAAGTGGTGAAAATCGGCGTAAACGGTATTACCGAAAAGGACTTGCTTGTGCACGATCCTACTACCGAAGATACCGGTATCCATATGATGCTTGTGAGTATGACTCCACCCGAATTTCCCGCTGCTCTTGGTGTTATCCGCTCGGTAAAAGCCGAAACCCTCGAAGAATCTATCTGGAATACCATTGAATACGAAAAAAAAGCTTCCCCGCTTAAATCGGTTGACGACCTGTTAAATAGCGGAAATACCTGGGAAATAGAATAATTAGTATTGGCAAAAAAATTACTAAAATGCTGATTTTCAACGAGTATTTTTGTTGAGATAAACTGGGTGATGAATATCAATTAACGAATTGAGATTTAAGAGGTAAATCAAAACTTCAAGATTTAAAATCGTTAACAGGTGTTCTATATTTAAAAAATAGAAAATACTCAAAAGTAGCCTATGGGGGTATGCAAAGCCCACCTTCTTAGAAGGTGGATTATTTATTGTTAAATAAATTACTGCGCCGGCATCTCAAAATATTTTTTAATCTTTTTTGGGTTTAATTCCCCGCCCCTCGGGGCGATAAAAAACAGATTCCAACTTGATAGCCCGTCCGCTTGCGGCGGGGTAGTTCATTGCTTAAGCCTGACTTCGGTATATAATCAACTTTTTTACGTACTTTTGCCTTGATGAGAAAGCAATTGATTATTATTGTTGCTCTGTGCCTGCCACTAGCCTCTCTGGCCGACTCAGTTGTAAAACTAGACAGTTTGACGGAACGGCTGTCTGTTGTTTCTGGCAAAGAAAAAATAAAAACATTTATTTATCTTTCAAATGCCAACCGGAATATTTCTTTTACCGATTGTATTAATTATGGTCTTCGTGCTGCAAAACTTGCCGAAAAAGAAAAAGACTACACTTTGGCTGGCCTTGCTTATAAATCGCTTGGCGTTAGTTGTTACTTTTCGGGCGATTTAAAACGGGCACTCGATTATTTTAATAAAGGTTTGCTGTTTTATTCTAAAAATGAAAATAAAAGAGGTATGTCGAATTGTTTGAACAATATCGGGTTGCTCTACGATGCATGGTCGCGGTTCGATTCTGCTTATTACTACTATAATAAATCGTATATAATTGAAAAAAAACTTGATGATAAAGCAGGAATGGCAATCAGCCTGATCAATATGGGAAATATTAATTACTACCGGAAAAATATGAAACATGCATTGGATAATTATTATCAGGCGATGTTACTTTTTCAAGAAACCCAAGACAAAAACGGATTAGCAAAAGCATACAATAGCCTTGGTATTATTTATTGGGAATGGGATAATTATAATGAAGCTCTTGGATATTTTAACAAAGCAAGAGATATTTATAAAGCAAGTGGTAACGATAGGGGTCTGGCTCGTACATATACCAATTTAGCCGAGATATACAATAATGTTGATAAGAAATATAAAGTAGCACTTGATTTCTACAAAAAGTCACTCCAAATTAAGGAAAAATTGGATGATAGGATGGGAATGGCCTTGCTTTACAATGATATAGGAACCCTTTACGGAAATATAGAAGATTTTTCTAAAGCTAAAAAATATTTTCTAAAAAGTTTCGACCTTTATACGCAATTGAAAAGCAAAAAGGGAAAAACAATGAGTTTGTATAATGTGGGAAAACTGTACCAGCAAAAGAAAGAAGATCATAAGGCTATTAAGTTTTTTAATAAAAGTTTGAAATTTGCCAAAAACATTGGTTTTACCGAATATGTTAATAGCAATTATGAAGGATTGTTTAAATGTTACGCTTCTCTTTGCAATTACCCGTTTTTTGAAAAATATTACAATTTATTTTCCTCAATGCAAGATAGTCTTTTGGAAAAATTAAGGCAAGCACAAATGTTAGAAATAGAAGCCAAATACAAGGCCGAAGAGTTACAAAGTAAAAGTTTTAATATCCAAAGAGAAAACGCTGAAAAAGGAAAAATGCTCTTTAAATATCGCCTTATATTAACAGCAGTTATAGGTATTATAATCTTGTTACTATTAACATATCTGCTTTTTTTCAGGATTAAAAAGAATCATCAAGAGTGAAATAATAAAGCAATATGACATTGGAAGTAACTGCTTTTGGAGTGCTAATAAAGTGTTTATGGTAGTTTCGGCCCAACAACAGCTGATGCAGCAACAAGTGCTATTCCTAATAAAGTGTTTATGGTAGTTTCGGCCTCTGCAGGTCTGCCGAATCTTTAGCGGGGGAACCTAGGGTGATATGTTTTATTCTTATTTAATCTTATTTAAGGCTTATAGAACATCAGAAACTCCCTACATTTATTATTCCGGCTAAACAATTGCAAATATAACGAATTGAAATAGCGAGAGAAAATTATACCCGATGATGTAGCTAACAAATGTCGTCAGGCTTGTTAAAAATAAATATTATAAATTGATAGCCACGACTTCTTTAATTTCGGGAAGTACTTTTTTAAGCGTTGCTTCCAGACCGTTTTTTAGTGTCATGGTACTGAAAGGGCACGCACCGCACGCACCCGTGAGTTCCACTTCAACAACATTGTCGTCGGTGAGACGGATATATTTTATGTCGCCACCGTCTTGTTGCAAATATGGCCTAACTTGTTCCAAAACGTTTTGTACTTTTTGATTAAGTTTGATTTTGTTGTTTTCCATTATCAGTAAATTATAGCGATTAATAATTAAAAGAAGATTACATGTCTGCAACTTTCGTTTTCAATTTATTTGCAATGTTTATAAATGCTTTGGTAACAGGTGAATTGTCAACCAAAGCGATTGGCATTCCGCTGTCGCCGGTTTCAGTAATTTTTGCCACAATGGGAATGCGTCCGAGTACGGGAATATTCAACTCACTTGCCAAGTGGTCACTAGCACCTTGTCCGAAAATAAAATATTTTTTTTCGGGTGCGTCTTCGGGTGTAAAATAAGACATGTTTTCTATCAAACCCAAAAGTGGAATGCTTAGCTTTTCTTGTCGATACATCATTGCAGCTCGTCGTACATCGGCTGTAGCCACTTTTTGTGGAGTAGTAACCAAAACAGCGCCTCTAATGTTGTAAGTTTGTGCCAGCGTCAATTGAATGTCGCCTGTTCCGGGTGGCATGTCGATAATAAGAAAATCAAGATTGCCCCATTCCGAGTCGGCCATCAATTGATTAAAAGCATTGTTTACCATCGAACCTCTCCACATCAGCGCCTGATCAGGCTTTACAAAAAAACCTATGGAAAGTATTTTAATTCCATAGTTTTCCAAAGGAAGCATTATGGGCTTGCCGTTTTTTTCAATAACACCTGGCTGTTGCCCTTCAACTCCAAACATAATAGGAACAGAAGGCCCTAGGATGTCGGCATCAAGTATTCCAACCATATTTCCTGTTTTCGATAAAGCTACGGCAAGATTGGCAGAAACAGTAGATTTTCCTACACCTCCTTTTCCCGAAAGTACAGCTATAATGTGTTTTACCCCTGCAAGAGGCCCTTTGCCTCGATCGGCTTCCGAAACGGATTTTAAATCTACACTGATGTCGCTACCGAGTTCGGCTTTCAATGTCTTTGCCACCGAATTGTTCACAATACCTACTGCCGGATCACCGAGTTTTGGAAAAATAATTGTTATCTTTATGCTCTTGTCTTTTATTTCAATATCATCAACCATATTCAAATCGACAATATTGTTCTTCTTTGCGAAAAAAATTACTTGCTTCAAGGCATCTACCACTTGTTGTTTCTTGAAAGACATTTTATTTTTATTTAGATTAAATTATAATTGCATTTAACGATGAGACAAAAGTAAAGATTTTTTCTTTATCGGAATAAACGTAGAGAAATTTATAAAAGCCTATAAACAAATAAAGTAAAAATTAAATATTGAACAATAACCCGATTGTTGATTGCAGGTATGATTAAAATAAAGAGTTGGGCTTCCAAAAAAGTTCCTTAAAATTGGCAATCTGATTATCGTTGAAAATTACACCTTCGCTTTCGAGCAAGTTTTTCATAGTTTCGTTACCACCAAAATGCCGTTTTCCAGTTAATAGTCCTTTCCGGTTGACTACACGGTGTGCGGGAAGCGCATTAATACTATTTTTACTGCTGTTTAGCGCCCAACCAACCATACGTGCCGAGCCTTTACTACCAAGATATTCGGCAATGGCACCATAAGTGGTTACTCTGCCATATGGAATTTGTGCTACTACATTATATACTTTTTGAAAAAAGTGCTGTTTTTCACTCATGTATTTTACTTATTTTTGTAACGGAAGTTTAAAGCGAATATACTTAATCGGTGTATCATACGCAAGCCATTTTTTCTCGTAAAATGTTTGAATTTCAGTAATTTCATTTTTAATATTGCTATGGTAAATATCTTCATTTGCATACAAAAGTTGATAGCCTTGTTCATCAATAACCTCAAGAGTATAATCGTATAGTAAAAGGGCATCGGTTTTTAAATGAATTATTCCGTCGGGTTTCAGAAAAGTTTTGTAGCGGTTTAGAAAACGGGGAGAGGTTAGTCGTTTTTTTTCACGATTGGCTTTTATTTGCGGATCAGGAAATGTTATCCAAATTTCATCAATCTCCTCAATATCAAAAAAATATTCAATAAGGTCAATACGTGTACGTATAAAAGCTACATTTTTCAGACCTTCTTTCAGTGAGGTTTTTAGGCCGTGCCACATACGTGCTCCTTTTACGTCAACGCCTATGAAATTTTTTTTTTGAAATTTTCGGGCCAACTCCACTGTGTATTCCCCTTTGCCACATCCCAATTCAACAACAATGGGGTTGCTGTTTTTAAAAAAATCTTGATGCCATTTACCTTTTACAGGAAAACCTTGAATTATCTCTTCGTAAGTATATTGAAGCAAATGCTCGAAAGTACGGTTTTCGGCAAAATGTTGTAGTTTATTTTTTCTTCCCAAAGTCTATAGTATTTTATCAATAATATTCTTTTTTTTGATAGAAAAATATAAATCATACTAATCAAATGAATCTCATAATTACTTATTTGAAAGTCGAATATTTCTAAATTGCCTTTTATGGTTTATCCGGTTTAGTTTATATTCATCTTATAAATGATTATTTGTACAAAATCCAAGCGTGCGGATTATCGTTTTTGCGAACAGCCAACAATTTTTCTTCCGCTTTCTTCATTTCGCCAAATCTACCATACGAAACTCTGTAAAGTCCATAACCGTTAGTACCGGCAAGAATAGCTTGGTAACCTTTGTTTTGTAAGTGATACATTAGTTTTTTTGCATTTTTGAGACTTTTAAAAGAGCCGGCAATAATGAAAATATTGTCTTGTGGCACAACAACAGGTACTACTTTTTTTGCGACCGTGATTGTAGTAGTGGTAATTTTCGCAATATTATTTTCGTTTTCCGGCAGCAGATTATCAAGTAGCGAGGCCTGCTGAATGGTGTTAACCTCAGGTGTGTTTCGGGCGTTTTCACTTGCATTTGCACTGACGGCACTACTTTGCTCAATAGGTTTAATGTCGTTATCGGTAGTTTGAACGGGAACTGATTTTATTGTATTTTCTTTTTCTATCGCAGAAGCCGAATTTGATGAATAGTTATCGCTATTTGGTTTGCTAAGTTTTGCAATAGTGTTTGCAAACCATATTCCTTTTTTCGATTTGCTAAATTCTATAAAATGAATTCGACCGATGTTGTTCACAAGGTAGCTTTGGGGTGATGCGTAGAAAAAGGGAATAGTAGAGGAATATCTTTGGTAATAATCGTTTACGATACCTTTATGCATAAAACCCCAAATAGTGAACATACCGGCTAATAAAAGAATAACGAAAGTAAGTTGCGAGCGATATGGTTTTTTGCGTTTTTCTGCTTTCATCAGGCGAGATACTTTCGGGGTGGCCGGGGTAGATATTTTGCGATCGTGAGTTTTTTTTGCGATAGGTTGTTCTCTCATTTTCTTTTGCGAAACCGGCTTGTTGGTAACCATTTCTTTGATTTTTTCCTCTTGTGTAAGCCGGCGAACGGCCGGCGAAACAAAGCTACTTAAACCAAATGTTTCGGCATTATAGTTTATTGTTGTATCTTGCTGAAAAACAATTTGCTCATTATTGTTAAAATAAAGATAGCCGATACGGTGAAAATTAATCCGTTTTCCTTCTTTCAATGCATTGTGGCAATTTAAAACAAAACTGTCAAGTTGCGTTTTGGCTTCTTTGTATATTAAATTGTTTTCTTTGGCAATATAATTTACAAGAAGTCCGTCGTTGGCCTGTAGTTGTGCGTTGAAAAAGACCTGTTTAAAAGGTGGTTTAAATTGATGGTTTACCGGATTGATAGATGCCGGTTTATCGTTGGTGATAAAACCGCCAAGTCCTGGTATCACTACACATTCGTAATCGTACAACAAATCGCCTATGTGTCTCGCTATCTTCATAATAAAGTAGTTAAAAACAAAACAAAACAGAACCTGCTAAAATACAAAGAAAATTCGGATTTACAAAGAAATGTTAGTAAGTTTTGATAAATCTTGTTGTGTATCAATTCCTATACTCTCTGTTTTGGTAAGAGCGAGTTTTATAATAAGTTTATTTTCAAGCCATAGCAACTGTTCAAGATTTTCAGCTGTATCAAGATTGCCCGTATGTATTCCAGCAATTTTTTCTAAAACCATACTACGATAAGCATAAATACCGATGTGTTTGTAGAAAGTGTGATGCTCCAACCATTTTTCCGGTTGAAAATTGTACAGATAAGGTAAGGGTTGCCGGCTAAAATAAAGGGCATTGTCGAATTTATCTTTGACAACCTTTACTACATTGTGATCGAAAAGTTCCTCAATATCGGTTATTTCTTTTATTAAGCTGCCGATTTGTACAGTTTGGTCGGTGAACAAACCGGCAAGAGTGTCAATTTGAAGGGGACTTATAAACGGTTCATCGCCCTGAATGTTTATCACTACATCGAATTGGTACCCGGCATTTTCCGATAGTACAATTTTCAAGGCTTCAAAACAGCGTGATGTGCCGTTGGTATGATTTTGCGACGTCATCACTACGTTCCCACCAATACGTTTTACTTCATCGAAAATTCGGTGATCGTCGGTAGCAACAACAACTTGTAATAGTTTTTCCGATTTCAAGGCTTGTTCGTACACTCTGTGTATCATCGTTTTGCCGTAAATTTTGGCGAGCGGCTTTCCGGGAAAACGAGTGGAAGCGTAACGTGCGGGGATAATACCTATAAAGTTCATAAATCTGCATTAAAATAAACCGTTGATTTCAGCATTGATTTTTTCAATAACTATACCAATATCCTCCGGCTTTCTGAAATCCATTTTGTCGGAGTTGATAACCAGGAGTTTTCCCAAATTATAACCGTTTATCCAATTTTCGTAACGCTCGTTAAGATGTTTCAGATAGTCGAGTCGTATTGATTCTTCGTATTCGCGTCCTCTATTTTGAATTTGTTGTACCAAAGTAGGAACAGAAGCACGTAGATAAATCAGCAAGTCGGGAGGTTGAATAAATGAACTCATTAACTCGAAAAGCGAAAGATAATTTTCAAAATCGCGTGTTGACATTAAACTCATTGCATGCAGATTGGGCGCAAAAATGTAAGAGTCTTCGTATATCGTCCTGTCTTGAATGACGTTTATTCCGTTACGACGGATTTCTATAATCTGCCGGAAACGGCTGTTTAAGAAATAAATTTGTAAATTGAACGACCACCGCCGCATATCTTCATAAAAACTATGAAGATATGGATTGCTTTCAACATCCTCATAATGAGGTTTCCACCCAAATTCTTTCGATAATTTACGTGTAAGTGTTGTTTTACCAGAACCGATATTTCCTGCAATGGCTACATGCATATTCCAAAATTTCGACTAAAATAATTATTAATATCATATAAAATTCTACCAATGCTAAAAAAATACCCCAATGCCCCTATTTTATTTATATTTCATCAACCTGCAAAGCAATATTATTAGAACAATAAGTACTTGTACTTTGGTAAACCAAAATTAACCCAAAAAACATTTGATTGAAATAAAAATAATTTTTTTATTTAGACAATAATTAAACACATAACAAGATGAAATACAAAATGTTGAGCATATCGACAAATTTATTATCGTCTGAATATCTGACTGTTACAAAATATAATTTAAAATATGTAATCTCCTTATTATCAGGTGATTTTAAAGTTTTTTTTACAAGATTTGAAAAACGTTTTCTTGTAGGGAGGAAAAGTGTAAAAGACAAAGTATATAAATAGTGTCTGCCAGAAAACGCTGTAGGCAATGGTTATCAACAATATAATGTTGAAAACTTAAATGAAAAACATCGCAAAAAAAGTAATTTATATTGTTAAAATGTTTATTTTTAGGCCTATAAACAAATGAGATTCGCCCATAAAAAGGCAATTGAATAAAAGGATAAAAATATGCGA
>QIKE01000096.1 GCA_003232915.1 Bacteroidota bacterium
TCCTATGGATTTTTAATGAATTGTAGAACACTATGTTACAAGGTCATCACGATGTGATGATTTGCTCAAAATTGATCACCTTTATAATTGTAGGCTGTAGTATAACCTCTTTGATAGCAACCTGTCAAACTCAAAAAACCTGTCCTATCGTAATTCATTTTGTTCTATAAAAGATGCACTTTTTATATGTTTATTGCTTATGCCATAAGTTTATCCCTGTGTTATTTTGACGTGAATTTTAACTCATCGCTGCCAATATTTATACCCTATCATGCTTGTATCGTGAAAATCTGCGTTTTAAAACTTTTGAATATCTATGTTTTGTAAAAACATATGAATTATCATAAGTAAAACATGTGCTGTTTACAGGATAGTTTATGCTTAATATTTAACAGTCAATGTAAAGGTCAGGAATTTAAATAGTCAAACAACTATAGATTAACTTCTTCCTATCTCCTTTATGTACTTTACACTAAAACTATTTCACAATTCATACTTCCTATTATATTTAAGGAGTAATGAAGAATTGGGAAATAATATACGGGTTAAAAAGGATCGATTAAATAAATACAATAAATGTACGAGTTCATCACGTATGAAGTACTACAAGTAATTGTTCCAAATCTTACTAAACATAAATCATTAATATTTGAAAATTCAAAAGGATCGACACCACCCTAAACAACGTTAAAAGTATTGCTGTTATTACCTGTCAGGCGTTGCCAAAATTTAGCGTGCTTAATGAATTCTTTTTTAAATGTTTTTCCCGATTTTAATTCAATTATTTTAAAGTGTATAAGTCAAGTAGGCAATCAATTTCATTTTTGCTGTTAAACTGTCAAAAATAAAGATTTGATTGCATCCCTTGATTAATCCTGTTTTTTAGCAATTCGAGAATAATATAATTTTCAAACAGATTTCCTTTGAGATAATGAGTATTCAACCGTATTTCATCTTTAATACATTTTCCGGAATGACTTTTAAGAAATTCTTTCGGGTCCGTTTTGCGCAAATAATCTCGTATTGGGACTTTCAAGTGAAACATAGTCGTATCCGCTGAACAATGCTTTTGCAATAGTGATTTTCCTTGATTATCTCGGTCGGGTAATTGTTAATACCGGAAATTTTGTTGATAGTTGAAGTAGCTTGTTTGTTATTTGTTTTTCAATCATAACACAAAATATTACAATTTTGCATTTTAAATACAAAATTGTAATAAACAAAATAGCAAACCGCTATTATCTTATTCCTCAATGCTTTTTGTAGGTAGGCAACGACAAGAGTATATTTTCGCTGCAAAGTAATTTATTGATAATTTAGAGTAGCAAAATAATTGAGGCATATTGACTTTAAGATTTTCAATACTATCCATACAATTTTTCGTACTTTTGCAACTTATGGAAAACATCAGGAATTTTTGTATTATAGCACATATAGATCATGGTAAAAGTACGCTGGCTGACAGATTGTTGGAGTTTACAGGGACCGTTTCGGAGCGAGATTTACAGGCACAGGTACTTGACGATATGGAGCTTGAAAGAGAGCGCGGCATTACCATAAAAAGCCACGCCATTCAAATGGACTACGAATACAACGAAAAACAATATATCCTTAATCTTATCGACACGCCGGGGCATGTTGACTTCTCTTATGAAGTTTCGCGCTCAATAGCGGCTTGCGAAGGCGCCTTGCTCGTGGTTGATGCTACACAGGGCATTCAAGCACAAACCATCTCGAATCTCTATCTAGCCATTGAACACGATTTGGAAATTATTCCTGTGCTAAACAAAATGGATCTCGACAACGCTATGCCCGACGAAGTTAAAGATCAAATTGTTGACATGCTCGGCTGCGATTACGACAGTATTATTGAGGCGAGCGGCAAGACCGGTTACGGTATTGATAAAATACTTGAAGACGTTATCAATAAAATTCCGCCACCCAAAGGCGATCCTGATGCTCCTTTACAAGCACTTATTTTCGATTCGGTTTTTAACCCTTATCGTGGAATTATTGCCTATTTCAGAATTTTTAACGGTGAAATAAAAACAAGTGATAGGGTAAAATTTGTAAATATTAGAAAGGAATATGATGCTGACGAAATAGGGGTTTTGCGATTGAAACAAGAACCTCGCAACGTGTTGAAAACCGGAGATGTAGGCTATATTATTTCTGGTATAAAAACCTCAAAAGAGGTAAAAGTCGGTGATACCATCACGCATGTCGAACATCCCTGCGACAAAGCCATCGAAGGCTTCGAAGAGGTGAAACCTATGGTGTTTGCCGGTATTTATCCCATTGATAGCGATGAGTTTGAAGAACTACGTGCATCTTTGGAAAAATTACAGTTGAACGATGCTTCATTGACTTTTGAGCCCGAATCGTCGGCAGCTTTGGGTTTTGGATTCCGATGCGGTTTTCTCGGCTTGCTACATATGGAAATTGTGCAGGAACGTCTTGATCGCGAATTTAGTATGAACGTTATTACCACTGTACCCAATGTATCGTACAAAGTAGTTACTAACAAAAAGGAACTTATTGAAGTGTATAATCCTTCGGGATTGCCGGAGCAAAAGTATATCGACCATATAGAAGAACCGTTTATCTATGCACAAATTATTACTCGAACTGAATATATCGGCCCTATTATTACACTTTGTCTCGACAAACGCGGCGAACTGAAAAATCAGATTTATCTTACCGGAAATAGAGTTGAAATTACCGTGGATATACCTCTTGGTGAAATTGTTTTCGACTTTTACGACAAGCTAAAAAGCATTTCAAAAGGTTATGCCTCTTTCGATTATCATATTTCGGGATATAAACCTGCCAAATTAGTGAAACTTGATATTCTGCTTAACGGTGAATCGGTAGATGCTCTTTCCACACTCATCCATCAAGGCAATGCTTACGATTTTGGACGCCGTATTTGTGTGAAACTCAAAGATTTGATTCCTCGTCAGCAATTCGATATTGCCATACAAGCTGCCATAGGCGCTAAAGTTATTGCACGCGAAACGGTAAAAGCTGTTAGAAAAGATGTTACTGCTAAATGTTATGGCGGCGACATCACCCGCAAGCGCAAACTCCTTGAGAAACAAAAAAAAGGAAAAAAACGAATGAGACAGATCGGCAATGTGGAAGTTCCGCAGCAAGCATTCCTAGTAGTGTTGAAGCTGAACGATTAATTAGCTTGCCGGTACCAATTTCATCAAAACTAAGTAAATAATCCACCTTCTAAGAACGTGGATTCGGTTTGCCCCCATAGGTTACTTTTTTGCATTTTCTATTTTTTAAATATAGAACATTGATGAATAATTTATGAATCTTGAAGTTTTAATTCAGCTCCTAAATCGCGATTCGTTAATTGATAATCATCATTTAATTTATCTCAACATACAAAAAAAGCATAACCAAAATAAAATTCCCAAGCCTGAAGGACGTGGTTTTTCAAATTGAAATAAAAAAATAGCAAGTATTTAGTCGATTTATAATGCTAAAAATCAACATGATACGATAATATTGATTTAATAAATATTCAATTATTTTTCATAATAAAATCTTATTTCATTAATATTATGTAGGTAACGTTTTGTTGTGATTTGGAAAAAAAATATTAAAAATATTAATACGATAATAAGCAATGTGTTAACTATGTTATTTCGACTGAATAGTTACATAAAATAAAAACGTTTAACCTTATTAAGGCATTAACAACTTTTTGTTTTTAACTTTTCAATTTTCACGAGATAATATTCTTAAATTCAATTAGTAAATGCGACTTTTTCAGGTAAGATATTAAGTAAATATTTGATAATAAAAATAGAAGATAGGAAATTAGGAGTTCTGATATTAAGCTCGGCTAATGATACAGGTACAAAAACAAAGAGCGTTGTTATGCAATCAATGGTATTAATAGCTGCTCAAATGCTTGTTGTGAATGGCGGCTGAGTAGTTACCAAAAAAGATTTAAAAATATTCAGAGTTAAAAAAGTTCCAATTGTGTATTGTTGGATTTATCTTGTTTCTTTGTCTTTTTTTGTAACTTTTCCTTGCCTGCCATCTGTGAAGTATTTACTTTAGAATTAACAATTATTGTCTTTTTTTTTATCTTTTCTTGTCCGGAATTTTCAGACAGTTCAACGGAAAGTTTCATTTGCTTCTCTACAGGTGATTCTACGGGTTGAGCGTCAAACTGTTGTTTGGCATTGTTTTTCTTTACATCATCTGCTGATTCGTTTTCATCTTCTTTTGCCGGTGCTTGGAAAGGCAAAGGTTCGATAAAATTTATATTTTGTACTTGCTTATTAGTCAGGCGTTTTCCTTTGGCTTTATAGCTTTTGATACCGATAAAACCAGAAACAAGTACAATTTCGAATTCCACTTCATTGCTTTGGCTCAATTTTATTTCCATTTCAAGGCGAGGAAGATAATCTAACGAAAAATTTACGAAACGACTACCTTTACTTTCGGGTATAAAGGAATATTTTCGGTTTATCGTTGTTGTTTCCGAAATTTGAAAACGTTTCACATAGTATTTTTCCATATTGCCGTCGAAATACACCACCGATATTATCTTGTTAGCATCAAATTTGCTGAGGTGGTTCATTTCATCATCGAAATGGCTTGATAATTCGAAGGAGGTAAGTTTATACTCACCTGACGAATGCATGGCGAGTAATTTATCATCCCCTTTAAAAGCTCCAAGATATTGGCCTCTTTCGTCGGTATTTAGCCGGCGAACCGTATCGTCGTACCAAATGTCGCGGGCACCGAGTGTTGAAATGCCATCGTCGCGTTTAATAATGTTTCGGATAGAATTTCTTGATAAAATAATTCCTTTCGATGAACGTGCTTTAATGGCCAAGGAACTAAAATCGAAGTCGAAAGAATTTTTTTTCATTTTCGTTTTCGAGCGCAGGTTAATTCTTACGGTTTCGGCTTCACCATTGGGATTGGCCGTAAAATAAATCACATTCGATAAGGATGTTCCTTTCGTAAGGTCGTATTCTCTGTCACGGGTAACGCCAAGCACTGCAAAACGTTTTACATAATATTTACCGCTTTTGCCGTCACGAAAAATCATGTTGTAGATAGTACGGTCGTCGTTTTTTTTAAAAACATCAATGTGAATAATTTCCTTACCCACAAATACTTTAGGGGCAACTTTTGTTACTACAAAACTGCCGTTTTTTCTAAAAACAATAATATCGTCAAGGTCGGAACATTCGGTAATGTATTTGTTTTTTTTTAAGGCAGTACCCATAAAGCCTTCTTCGCAATTGACGTACAACTTTTGGTTAGCTACCGCTACCGAGGCAGCCTGAATGTTATCGAAACTTCTTATTTCGGTTTTACGCTTTCGGCTTTTACCGTATTTCTTTTTTATCTGTCGATAATAGTTGATAGCATAGTCTGTAAGATGAGCCAAATGGTTGCTCACTTCTTCAATATCATTTTCAACACTTTTGATGTCGTCGATTGCTTTAAGAGCATTGAATTTGGAAATACGTTTGATTTTAATCTCCGTCAGGCGGATGAGATCGTCGTAGGTTACTACTCTTTTCAGTAGTTTTTTAAAAGGTTCGAGGCCTTTGTCGATGGTATTGGTAACGCATTCCCATGTTTCGCACTCTTCGATCTGCAGATAAATCCGGTTTTCGATAAAAATTTTTTCCAATGAAGAATGATGCCACTGGTCTTCGAGTTCGCCAAGTTTAATTTCGAGTTCGCGCCGAAGCAAATAAACCGTTTGATCGGTATTGCGTCGTAAAATTTCTTTTATTGAGATAAATTGAGGTTTTGCATCGGCTATCACGCACGCATTGGGCGAAATAGATACTTCGCAATTGGTAAACGCATAGAGTGCATCAATAGTTTGATCGGGTGACACATTGTTGGCGAGATATATAACTATTTCGACATTTTCGGCTGTGTTATCATCAATTTTCTTGATTTTTATTTTTCCTTTGTCGTTGGCTGCTACCACAGAATCAATGAGCGAAGAAGTGGTAGTGGTGAAAGGTATTTGCGTGATAACAAGTGTGTTTTTTTCTTTTTGAGAAATTTTAGCTCTGATACGCACTTTTCCTCCACGTAAACCTTCATTGTATTTTGAGAAATCGGCCAAGCCGCCTGTTAAAAAATCGGGAAACAATTCAAAATCTTTTCCTTGTAGGTGGCGGACAGAAGCATCTATCAATTCGATAAAATTATGTGGTAGAATTTTCGATGCCAGACCAACGGCAATACCTTCGACACCTTGTGCAAGTAACAGTGGAAATTTTACGGGAAGGGCGATTGGTTCTTTATTTCTACCGTCGTAAGAAGCTTTCCACTGTGTTGTTTTCGGATTGAAAACCACTTCTTTGGCGAAAGCCGACAAACGTGCTTCGATGTATCGAGGAGCAGCGGCGCTGTCGCCCGTAAAAGTGTTCCCCCAGTTTCCTTGCATATCAATAAGTAGCTCTTTCTGAGCAAGTTGTACCAAAGCATCGCCGATGGAGGCATCGCCATGTGGATGAAACTGCATAGTATGTCCGATAATGTTCGCTACTTTGTTGAAACGCCCGTCGTCGAGACGGCTCATTGCATGCAAAATACGACGTTGTACTGGTTTTAGTCCGTCTTCTACTTCGGGCACAGCTCGTTCTAAAATAACATACGAGGCATAATCAAGAAACCAGTTCTCGTACATTCCACTCAAATGGTGTTTGTTTTCGGTTTTTTCAGGAACCTTTTCATTATCTCCAGGTTGCTGTGTTTCTTCCAATTCGTCCATCTAAAGTCTTTTCAATAAAATCACTTCCAAAATCGCAAAATTAATACTTCCGCAAGAAGCATAAAAAGTGCTAAAATAATAAATAGCTTCCACAGCTGGCTTTCCTTTTCCGGTGTGCTAATAATTTTATTTAGCAATCTTGCCGCATTCTCTGCCACCTTGTAATATTTTATGCCGCTTGTTTTCATCAAACTGTCCAGATTGTCAACCGAATAAAATTTCATTTCCGATTCGAGCCGGTTTTGATTAAAAGCCAAAAGCATGTAAACGGTATCATGCGAAACAAGTTTGTAAAATCCTGCTTTGCGAATACCGCCATCAAGTGAAATGCGAATTTTTCCACCGGTACGCTCTTGCATAGGTATAAAACTATATCTACCTTTTTGGCTTATTATCCGAAGTGCCTCGTCGGCATTGGCAGGCAAATTATTTTCGATACTCAACTTTTCATCTTTACCAAGTGTATAAAATAACTTGCCACCGTGCAAATTCCTTGTAGCAATACCATAAAGTAACACGCTAAACAATGGATGATTCATTAAATTGGTGAACTCGGGTGATAGAGGTACCGAAAGTAAATAAACATTTCCGTTGCCAAATTGCCGGCTACTAATAAGATCGTCTCCATTGAGCAAACTAACCGGATTGTTGATGCCCGAGTTTATTGAATAATGTATAGGATAGTGTTTATAAATCAGAGGAAAATCGACGTTTTTAGGAATTTTCACAATGGCATCACTAAAAAGTAGATTGTTTTTCTTTAAGCCAATCACTCTGTCGCTTACAGTATCAAGTTGCGAAAATCGACCAGAATGTAAACTGTGCAATAAGCCGTTAATTACCAAACCATCAGGCTTTTCGGGCGGAATGATTAAAAGGGTGCCTCCTTTTTTTACAAATTCTTGCAATAAGGCGGACAAGCCACTCGAAACATTGTCTAATCCATTGATAATTATAAAATTAAAATCTTGAATAGTATAATTGCTCAGCCTGTTTGTAGGTAACGATAAAAAGCGAAATACCGAATCGGAAGTAAAAAAAGCTTTTAAATAACTGTTTCCTTCGTTTTTAGTTGTGATTTCGAGCACACTAACTTTACTATTAACATAAAAAGCAAATAATAGTTGATTGTCGAAAGTAATAGGAAAATCTTCTATTTGCACCTTGCCTTTATGCCAGCCCTGTTTAGCGATTATAAATCCCATTTTGGCAATGGTTGTTCCGTGTGGCGGTATGTTTATTCCGGCCAATGCTTTTTGCTTTTGGTCAACAAAGAGTTTTAACCTGATTTTTTCGACAGGCTCGTCCGCTGCATTACGAATACGAACGTTCATCAACACTTGTTTGCCGGGCAACAAGTCGGGACGAACAAACCAGCACGAGTCAATATAAATATTGTGTGTTATCATGTGTTTGAACGGAAGCAAATAATAAACGGAGGTAGTATCTTGCGGAAGATTTTTCAGGTCGGTTTGATTGATTTGAAAATCGGAAAACAGAAAAGAGCGGAAACTCGAAATTTTATTTTTCGAAGCCAAATAGCGCTGTCTTGTTAGTATTGTTGACAACATACGGCGATAACTGCCAATTTGCATTTTTTCGATTATCGACAGCACTTCCTTTTTTCCAAGTAATACATGGCTCCGATTTTCGGGCTTGTTCGACAATACAAAAAACCTGGCATCTTGAGGCGATTTCCTCACCAAGTTCAGGGCTTGTTTACGTGCCATATCGAAAAGCCGGCCAGTACTTCCCGAGGCTTTCATGCTGTATGAATTGTCGAGATACAGCATATTTGTTCCCGAACGACCTGCTTCCCGGACTTTTTCGTTATTGAGAAAATAAGGTCCGGCAAAAGCTATAACCGTAAAAATAACAACCAAAATTCGCAACAATAAAACAATCAGATGTTTCAGCTTGTTTTGTCTTTTAGTTTCGATACTAATATTTTTTAGAAATGCAATATTGCTAAACAACAGTTTGCGGTAACGCCTGAAATTGAACAAGTGTACAATGACAGGGATGGCTATGGCTAACAACGCATACAGAAGTTCGGGATGTGTAAACCGCATAAGAAAATTTTATAGCCACAAAATTAAAGTTAATTTTCGAGTTCTACTAAAATTTTGTTTTAAGTTATAAACAGAAATGGGTTTTGGCTTAATATCAAACGAGGACAAGAATAAGTTGCCAATTCAAAAAAAACATTGGTCATAAATAATCATGCTAAGGATTATTCATTATACAAACTTCCGGTACTTTATAAGATTAAAGTAATTGAAATTTAGAAGCTTGTTCTATTTTTTTTAAATCAAGGCCTGTCTCAATATGGTGTAAACTACAGTATTTGAGCAAGTCGGTTAAATTGAGGTTGCCGATCATTTTTTTGCCGGTCATAGGGCAGCCGCCCAGTCCACCGAGAACGGTATCGAAACGTCTTATTCCTGCCCTATAAGCCGCATCTACTTTAGCAATACCCATTTCGGGAATTGCGTGGGTGTGAAAGCCGAATTCAATTTGTGGGAAATAGGGAAGTATTTTATCGAAAACTTCAAAAATCCGTTCCTGACCAATGTTACCAATAGTTTCGGCAAAAGGGATTTTTTTGATTCCTTTGTCGGAAAGTTTTTCAATCTGTTGGTGTACAAGGTCAATACTCCACATGTCGCCAAACGGGTCGCCAAAAGCAAGTGAAAGAAAAACCACGAGTTCTTTGTTTTTTTTCAAGCAAAGGTTTTGTAAACTATCAACGGTTTCTTCGGCTTCTTCGATTGTGGTATTCAGGTTTTTACGTAAAAAAGTCGTGGAAATGGAAAAAGGGTAAAACAATTGGTCGATTTGTGCGAATTCCACTGCTTTAGTTCCTCCTTTCAAATTACCGACGAGCACAGCTATTTTCGATTTAGTACATGAATAGTCGAGCGCTTCAAGAACAGATGGGGTATCAGCCATTTGAGGAATGGCACGCGGTGAAACAAAACTTCCTACTTCAACCGTGTCGAAACCACACTGTAACAAAATATTAATGTATTCCACTTTTTTTTCGATAGGAATAATTTCTTTAACTCCCTGCATACCATCCCGGGGTGTTTCGATAATTTGAAGTATTTTCGGCAATCTGTTTTCAGAATGAAAATGGTTTGCTTCTGCCATTGAACATTTTTTTAGTCTTCATTATTTTGAAAAATCGTTTATTTCATACCTTTTTTTAAAAGAGTTACAACATTTTTAAGTTTAGGCTATTAACGGATATATTTAGGATTGATTTGATAACTGTCGTATTTTGTCAAATTATTTTTTCGTATCACTTGAGCTAAATTGTTGATGTAGGCATCTCCTTGTTCCGAATATTTTCCAAGAGTTTTAATCAGCACGTAAGGATTGTTAACTTTTTGACGGACTTTGCGTAATTCGTTAAAAGGTTTGCGTGTAGCAAGCAAGGTGTAATAAGCATAAATGGCTTGCTCAAGATTATCGAATTTTCGCAAATAAATCTTTGTTCCGCTTCGATGCGAAGAGGCTTCAATACGTTTTTCCTTAGGATTGAACGACCATAAGCCGAAAGGGTTGTTAGCTTTTTGAAAAAAACGGGAAGTGCCCCACCCACTCTCAATGGCAGCTTGAGCAAGAATTATACATACCGGATAGGTCTGCAATCTTATTGCCAAGTCTTTAACATTTGAAGCATTGTATTTCTTTTTTAGTTTTTCAAGCCATTCACTTTCTTGACTTGATAATTTCTGCTTTTTAGATAAAACCGCAACCTTATTGTGGATTAAATCAATTTTTTTAAGGACAACGAGAACGGCAGGTAATAGAATATCTAAAAATTTGCGCTTTTTCTTTGATAAGGAAAGCGTGTCGAGCGAAACGACGTTGGTGTAGATATAAGGCGTTACCAACGAATCGGTGATAGATATAATGTCGTCGGGCGATTTCAAAGATTTTTTTAATACCACGATTTCTTTATTGTGTTGACAAGAACTATGCACTATTCCCAATAAAAGGATTAGGGCAACCCAATGATATTTTGATGTTTTCGAAAGCTTTCGCATTTCTATTTATTTCAATTAAACAAAGCTTTAATAAATTATCGAAAGTGCATATTTACGTTGAGAATAAAAATATGGAAAAAACCTTAATTCCTTCTGCTCAAACTTTTAGCAATACGTCCCTGATTGATTGTTTTGGAACGCAATCGTCGGCCAACAATTTTTTCAACCGTTTTACCTGTACGCAAAACATGGTCGATATCAAGATTGGTTTCAATGCCCATTTCGTCCATCATCACTACCATATCTTCTGTGCACACAAGACCCACATCGTTAGGGTCGTTATAGTAATAATCGCCAGTACCTGCCACAGGTACGCCGTCTACAAAATTAGCGGGTTGTCCGCCAATACCTCCCATAGTTGATTCAAAATTGGTCATTCCAGCTTGGAGTGCGGCAAGTACATTGGCCAAACCCCAACCTCGAGTAGTATGAAAATGTGCAATTTGTTTATCCCGATTATTAATGCTATCAAGCAACATCGAAAAATATTTATACACTCTGTCGGGTGAAGCCGAACCATCGTGGTCGGCGTGTTCCACATCGTTGGCTCCAATTTCGAACCAACGTTTGGTAAAAGTAATGGCATTTTCAAGTTTGGTGGGACCTTCTATGGGACAACCCCAAATTGTACTTACGGTGCCATTTACCTTTATGCCGGCATCACGGACTTTCGGTATCCATTTTTCGGCCATATTCCAATATTCTTTTAAACTTAAACCCGAATTTTTCTTTTGATGCGACTCGCTGGTAGAAACCATAAGTAGTATCCTGTCGGGACCATAGCCTTCTTTTTTGGCTTGTATAGCGCGTTCGATAGCCCGTTCGCGAATGGTAACGGCTGTTAAGGTTACATCATCAAGTTTATGTTTTATCCGTTTACTATCGCGTGTTCTTTTAAACAGTTCATCGGCATCTTTAAACTGTGGCATCCCTTTCGGATTACCAAAATTAGTTACCTCAAGATGTTTAAAACCGGCTAAGACCAACTCTTCGAGTACCCAAACCTTGGCTTCGGTAGGAATAAAATGCTCCTCGTGCTGAAATCCGTCGCGGACGCTAATGTCTCCAATAACTACTTTTTTGGCGTATTCCATCGTTTTATTTTTGTTTTAAAATAAAGTAAAATTCTCATTTTGTGGCGAAAACACAAACGCGGCTAAGATAGAAAAACTTTCCGAAATAACGCGTTGTAAAATATTCAAAAATATTAGTTAGCTCAATGAAACGATTGATGCTAATTTCTTGTTTTTTCATAGTTTTGGCGAAATTTTTAGACAGCTTTTTATATGGTAATTATCTACAAAATATTTTCCGCCGCTTTTTTAATGAAATTCATCAAATTCGGTATTGTCGGCTTTAGCGGGCTGTTTGTCGATTTCGGTCTTACGTGGCTCGGAAAAGAAAAACTGCACATTTATAAATATCTCGCCAATGCCATTGGCTTTTCTTTTGCTGCATCCACCAATTATTATTTAAACCGTATTTGGACTTACAAAAGCAATAACCCGAAAATTATTCTCGAATATTCCGAATTTTATTTGATTGCTATCGTTGGACTTGCTATCAACACGCTGATAATTTGGCTGATGAACAGCAAATTTCATTTTAATTTTTATATTTCCAAAGTTATTGCAACTGTTGTGGTTACATTGTGGAATTTCGGGGCAAATACTTTCATTACTTTCAATCCCGACTTTCGTTTGTAAGGTTGATCGTTGTCAATACACAATAAATTGTTTTTGCATAAATTAGCTATGGTTGAAAGCTCCAAATCGGCTTAGAAACAGCAAAGTTTTATCCTTGAAAAGAAAGAAACGCACATCCATATGTAGTATCTCGCCATTACCAATCAAAATAAGATTTGGTATATCTTTGTTGCTAAAATAAAAAACTATAAATGATTGAACACGATATAGAAATTATGGCACCGGTAGGTTCGTACGAATCGTTGATGGCTGCAATTCAAGGTAGAACCGACTCGGTTTACTTTGGTATCGAAAACCTTAATATGCGTTCTCGTTCTTCAAAAAATTTCTCAATAGATGACTTGGTAGAGATTTCCAATATTTGCAAAAAACACAACATTCGTTCATACATTACTTTGAATACCGAAATTTACGACCACGAACTAAATTTAATGCGTAGCATTGTTGATTCGGCAAAAGAAAATAATATTACAGCTATTATTGCTTCCGATCAAGCTGCTATACAATATGCATATAATAAAGGTGTTGAAATACATATGTCAACGCAAACAAACATCACTAATATAGAAACGGTAAAATTTTATTCGCAGTTTGCCGATGTGATGGTTATTGCGCGCGAATTGAGTCTTGAACAGGTGAAAGCAATCACCACCGCCATCCACAAACAAAACATTCAAGGGCCAAAAGGAAAACTTGTTCAAATTGAAATATTTGCACACGGCGCTTTGTGTATGGCAGTTTCGGGCAAATGTTACTTAAGCCTCGATAATTTTAACTCGTCTGCTAATCGTGGTGCTTGCCTGCAATCTTGTCGCAGGAAATATACCGTTAAAGATACCGAATCTGATTTGGAACTGCTTGTTGATGGAAAATATATTATGTCGCCCAAAGACCTGAATACGGTTTCGTTTCTCGACAAAATTCTTGCTGCCGGCGTGCGTGTTCTAAAACTCGAAGGTCGTGGCCGCTCCGCCGAATATGTAAAAATGGTGGTTAGTGTTTATCGACAAGCGGTAAATGCATGGTTCGATGGAACATATAACAATAAAAATATTGAAGCGTGGAATGGCCAATTAAAAAAAGTTTATAATCGCGGATATTGGGACGGCTATTATCTTGGTCGAAAAACGGGCGAATGGACTGAAGAATACGGTAATCAGGCTATTCAACGAAAAATATATATTGGAAAAGTTACCAATTATTTTAATAAAATTGGGGTAGCCGAAATTAAAATCGAAACCAGCACACTATCCGTCGGCGACGAAACAAAAATTATAGGTCCCACAACAGGTGTTTACGAAGATACCTTAACCGAAATTAGACTTGATGATGGTATTAAAGTAAAAGAAGTTTTAAAAGGTGAGGTTTGTTCAATAAAAACTACCGGACGCCTCCGTCGGGGCGACAAAGTGTATAAAATTGTTAATGCCGATAAAAATATCCCCAATCTTGTACAACGATAATTGTTTTTTCAAGAGAGTTGCTTTTCGGTTTAAATTTTTCTTGGCCGACTTGAAAGCCAAACTAATTATTTGTGCTATATTGATGCTTAAACAAATAAAAAGTAATCTTGTTTGTTTGTCTTTTCCTAATTTATTAAAAACAAGCTTACCTTAATAGAAACAACCTTATTTTTGGATGGAAGATGTGACATGAACTCACGACATGCGGATCCACAATCCGGTGCTCTAACCAAACTGAGCTACTTCCATCATTTTTTATGGTTATAAATATACAATATTTTTTAAAGTAATATTTAGACAATGGATTGGAATGGCAGCACACAGAACCAAAGCCGGTTGAGTTTTGCGAGGGTAAGGCTGACGGTAGAAAGCCCCTAACGTATTAACCGAAACGGTTTTGATGCTTGAACTATAACGAAAAACCTGCTTGGCCGCTACAAAAAAAATCCTTTTACATAGTACATTATATTTAAAATTCAACACTTTTAAAATATCGCTTAGCTTAAATGCTATTTTATTTTTCTTTGACAGTAAAATTATTTATACTTTTGTAAACGCTAAATTTATAAAAAAAATATGGGAAATAAAAATACGGCATTAGATATCCTTAAAACAGCCATTTTGTTAGAAAGAAAAGGGAAAGCCTTTTATACGCAAGTTTCTCGCGACAGCGAAAGTCAATCGGCAAAAAAAATCTTTGAAATGATGGCCGAAGAAGAAGGTGAGCACATTAATTTTTTGACTAAACAAGCTAAAAATTATATGGCAAAACACGAGTTTATTCATCTTGAGGTTCGTCACGAAGAACATGAAGGTGATGTGGAAATATTAACTGAAAAGATTAAAAACGAAATTGATGCGGCAAGTTTTGAAGCAGCTGCCATTTCGGCGGCTATCGACTTTGAAAATCGTGCTATTGAGATATACAGCAATCGCGCCAAAGAAGCTACCGATCCTATTGAAAAAAAAGTTTTTATAATGCTTGCCGATTGGGAAAAAGGACACCATCATCTTTTGCATAAACTCAGTGAAGATCTGAAAGAACAAATTTGGAACGACAACAGTTTTTGGCCGTTTTAAGCTTTGGAATAGATCAACTTGTCTTTTAGATGTTTTACATATTTTGGCGAATATGTAAAACTATGATGTTCAGGAAACAACATATCTGAAAGAGGCTAACTAATGTTTATAGGTACTATCAAATTGGCAATAATATTCGTAACTATCCAGTCGCTAATACAGGTGTTTGAGTTGTGAACATCATTGACTGCATTACCCGAGCATTTTTTTAAGCTTGTATCAATAACATATCTCAATATGTAATAAGCCGCCTGACCAGTTTTGAATTGACCTGATATTTTTTGTTTTACCTTGAAATTCCTCACTTCCCCCTCTGACCCGTTGTTGTCGGGAGTAACCCCTTTATGGTAAAGAAACTGAGATAGGGATTGCCATATCCATCCCCGCCATTTTGCACCATTAACTTTTATAGCGGTCTCATCTCCTCCAACTTTCCTGTCTGATTTTTGTCGTAAACTGTGATGCCGTTTAGGTCTGTTTTCGTCATTTGATGGATGTATTGTACTGTTACTGCTAAATTTAGAATGTTTATAGCTTTCTAATTCTTTGATAAGCTACTTGTTTACTAAGATTTTCGACTTGGGAAATAAGTTCTCTGCCAGGAGCAGACTGTGTATTAATTTATCAATATCAGTTGCTCTTTTGGTAAATCTTTGAACGATATGTTTGTTCGACTACTCATTAACAACAAAATAATTAAAAATTTAGTCCCATAAACACTCCATCCTAATAAGCTGTTAGTAATTAAAAGTTTATAACTTGTTCCTATAAGATTGGAAGAGTTGACTAATTATTTGTACTTTTTGCGGATGAATAGTTACAACATAGTTTTAGTTTTGCATCGAAATATTTTTCACACACAAGCTAATTCGTAGCATTTTTTTTCTACTTTTGGCGTTTTAATCTACTTGTTTAAATGAAAGGAAAAGAACAAGAAAGTCAGCGGTTTTATTCGGGTACTTTTTTGCGTACCATATTGCAGTATCGCAAGCATTTACTTATCATTGGCATTATAACAGTCTTCTTAGCATCACTATTTTCATCATCTTATTTTATTACACCTTTGTATAAGTCGTATGTAATTTTGTATCCAACGGCAAGTAATTCTATATCGAAAGTTTTATTAAGTTCGAATTTTAATAATTCAAAGGATATACTTGAATTTGGCGAAGATGAAAAGACTGAGCAAATGTTGCAAGTTTTGAATTCTAACAGAATCCGGGACAGAATTATACAAAAGTTTGATTTGGCCAAACACTATGGTATAAAACCAGGTTCAAAATATCATATGACCCGTTTGTACGACATATACCAAAATAATTTCAGATTCAGGCGAACTAAATATATGGCGGTGAAAATTATAGTGTATGATAAAGACCCACAATTGGCTTCAGACATGGCCAATGATGTTTCGGAACTACTTGACTCTACCATCAACACTATGCAAAAAGTGATAGCTGTTAAAGCTTTTAACATTGTGCAAACAGCTTATTCTAAATTGCGAGACGAAATTACGGCCAAAGAAGATTCGTTAACAAAACTTCGTGAATTGGGTATTAACGATTACGAAAGTCAAGCCGAAATGTTCAATAGGCAATTAGCTATATCAATGGCCAAAGGAAATACTACGAGTGTGCAACGTTTACAACAGAAACTAGATACTCTCTCAAAATACGGAGGGCCTTATGTTTCACTACGTGATGGTTTGGAATACGACAAAAAACAGTTAAGCGAGCTAAAAGCCAAATACGAAGAGGCAAAAGTGGATGCTACTGAAAGTCTTCCCCATAAATTTGTGATAAGCAGAGCGTATAAAGCGGAAAAAAAATCGTATCCAATTCGTTGGCTCATAGTTGTTATATCTCTGCTTTCGGTTTGGTTTTTATCCATTTTAATCATTGGAGTATTTAATATGGGAAAAGAAATACGGAAAGAAGAAAAAAATTATTTACACAACGCTAACGGAAAATAGGACAATTATAGCAAATAGAAAAACACAAAAAATGGAAAAGTATTTCAATAGCACTAACTTGCTTCGTGTTATCATACGGTGGAAATATCACTTACTTATAATTGTTGGTTTAACCGCACTGCTATCAGGATTTTTCTCGGGGCCAACTTTTATCACACCTTTATATAAATCGTATGCCATTGCCTATCCGGCTAATATAGCACCTTACTCCGAAGAAAGTGAAACCGAACAAATGTTGCAAATAGTTATGTCGCAGGATATTACCGATAGCATGATTATAAAATTCAACCTTGCCAAACATTATGGTATCAACCCCAAATACAAATATTTCAGAACGGCAATACTTGGTGAGTATCGCGACAATGTAAAAATAGAAAAAACACCTTACGAGGCCGTTAAAATTGAAGTGATGGACAGAAATCCCGACACAGCCGCTTTAATGACTAATGCTATTTTGAATTTTTACAATAAAAAAGTGGACTATTTGCATAAATCAAAATATTATGAAGTAACGTATATGTATTCTCGTCAATTGGCGCGAAAACGGGCAACGATGGATTCGCTGAAAACTATTCTGCGTACACTTGGTAGCGAACATGGTATTTTCGAATATGACTATCAGTCGCAACAAATTATGAAAGGATATTTAAGGACTATTGACGGCAATCCTGATAAAATTAATTCCAAAGAAGCAAAACGTCTGATGAAAAGTATGGAACAGTATAGCGGTCAGTTGGTAGAGGTGGTTGAAATGCTTCAGGATGAAGCACGTGCTTATGTTGAGGTCAAACTTGACTACGAAATGGCTCAGCGTTTCATCGACTCACACCTCACTTATTACAATGTAGTTACATCACCATATGTAACTAATAAAAAGGTTTATCCTATCCGTTGGCTTATTGTCGTGGCAGCTTCGTTTGCCGTTTTTGCATTAGCATTATTTATTATTTTCTTGCTCGACCGCCGGAAATTTGAAAACTAAAACAGAGATAGAATACGTGTTGTTGGAAAAGTCGAAGATATTATGGATTTATATTTTGACGGCTCTTTTTCTAGTCGTCAACTTTTACCTCGTTGTAAACAAAAATTTCTATTGGCTTTTTCTTCTTCCTCTCGTGCTCGTTATTCTTTATTACTACATTGTATCGCTTGATAAAATCATCCTCCTCATTACATTTTTAACGCCATTTGCCATAAATGTCAAAATATTCGATATGGGATTGGCGGTTTCTTTGCCCACCGAACCACTGATGTTCGGAGTATTGCTTATTTTTCTTGCTAAAATTTTGTTTGAACATCAATACGACCGGAAAATTGCTGTTCACCCCATATCTTATCTTATCTATCTTAGTCTTTTCTGGATGTTTATCACTTCTCTTACCAGCCAATTACCCATTGTATCAATAAAACATCTGCTTTCAAGGCTTTGGTTTGTAGTTCCTTTCTATTTTGTTGCCGCTCTTATGTTCAAAGACAAAAAAAATATACACCGTTTTTTGTGGCTTTATATGATTGCGTTATCGTTTATCATCTTTTACACATTATCGGTACACTCCACCTATGGTTTCGACGAAAATGCCGGACACTGGGTAATGTCGCCTTTCTATAACGACCATACGGCTTACGGAGCTGCAATTGCTATCTTTTATCCGGTTATTATTATGTATATTTTCTACCCGCGATTTGTTTTATGGAAAAGAATGATTTCTGTTTTTCTTTTCGTTGTTTATACTGTTGCCATTTTTTTTTCGTACAGTCGTGCTGCGTGGATAAGTGTTATTGTAGCTTTTATCGTTTTTATTTTAGTTATGTTAAAAATAAAATTCCGCTGGTTTTTACTAGGACTTACCGTATTTTTAGGAATATTTTTTGGCTTCCAGCAACAAATACTCAATCGTTTGGAAAGAAACAAACAAGATTCTTCTGCAAATTTTGTAGAGCACATACGCTCAATCACCAATATTTCTTCGGATGCTTCCAATCTCGAACGCATCAACCGCTGGCAATCGGCTATCCGACTTTATCAAGAAAGGCCATTTGTAGGTTGGGGACCTGGAACATATCAGTTTGTTTATGCCCCTTTTCAAAGAGCCAATGAAAAAACGGTTATTAGCACCAACCTCGGAGATAAAGGAAATGCTCACAGCGAATACCTTGGCCCATTATCGGAAGAAGGTTTGCCAGGAATGCTACTCGTAATTTTCTTGGTAGGGCTTATTATTTATACTGGCCTTATGGTGTACCGAAAAGGAAATATAGAGGTAAAGTTTTTAAGCCTCGCAGCTACCCTTGGGCTTGTCACTTATTACACACATGGACTTTTAAATGATTTCCTCAATACCGACAAACTTTCGGTTCCCGTTTGGGGATTTACCGCTCTTATTGTAGCCCTTAATGTTTATCATCTTAACACTGAAAAAGACAAGAAAACAGTAATAGAAAAATAATAAATAGTTTAAAAACTTAATACTTACACTATTTTCCAAACGAGTAATTAATGCTTGTCTTCTATGTTAAGAAAACTCGTTTTTCGTTAAGCCCTTGAGCATTAAAAAAACCAAAACCAACATACAGGCGGCGACGAAGGCTGCAAGGTAAAAAACTCCCGAAATGCCCGAAATAGCAAAACCAAGACCAATAAACAAAGGCCCTAATGTTTGTCCAATACGTAGCACCATGCCATTAACCGACATAAACAGCGCTCTTTGCTCGGTTGGAGCAAGACGAACCAACAGTGTTTGCAAACTTGGAATATTAATCCCCTGTGCTACTCCGAACATAACCATTGGTACAATATAAAAATAAAGCGTATTAATAAACGGCATCATCAAGCCTACTGCAATATATAATCCATAAGCCCACTTTATTAAATTAACCTCCGAAAATCTACCTACAAGTCGCCCGAGCTGTGAGGAAGTAATTGCTGTGGACAACGAACTTATGGAAAAGAAAATACCAATTTGAAAAGGACTAAGATTAAATTTACTAGTGAGTAAAAATGGAAAATAGCTAAGAAATGCACCATAAAGAATAACGAAAGTAAGGATACTGAGAGAAAAAAGTCCCAATGCCTCTTTTGTTCGTACACTTTTCCATACATTTGAAAAATAAACACTAAGTTTTTGACTGTTTTTAATATGGGGGCTTTTTATACTGAAAATTACTGCAAGTCCGACAGGTAAAGCAATTAGTGGCAAAGCAAAAGGCTCATACCAAGCTATTTCGGCCAACAGACCACCAACAAAAGGAAAGATTGCAAGTCCGATACTCAAAACGCTGGCATTATATCCCATGGCTGCCGCTCTTTGTTTTCCCTGAAAAAAATCACCGATTAAAGTAATATTAAGCGAGCCGAGAGCACTAGCTCCTATGCCTTGAAAAAACCGGAAAAATAATAACCAAAAGAAATTTCTTGAAAAAAAACAAGCAAAACCAGCCAGCCCGAACAAAAACAACGAAGGCGTTAAAACCGCTTTGCGACCGTATCGGTCAGCTAATATACCCGCCACAGGTGTCAAGAATATTCCAGGCAAAGTAAACACACTTATCAAATAAGAAACCTGAACTTCAGTTAGACGTAAACTTTGAGCAATTTTTGGAAAAGCAGGTGTAAGACTCGAAACCCCTAACATAGCAGTTAGTGTAATCCCGAAAATAACATGAAGACGTTTGTCATGCAACAATGTGTTTTTGACGAATAGAGCGTTCACAACACAAAAGTAATAAAATAACCTTTTGTATTGCCGTTTTCATAGCTTATTAGAAACAAGCTGACATCCGAGTACAAGTTAAGCTAAATGAACAGTTAAAAGCTATGACTTTGCAAGCAAAATGCGACTATTTATTTATGTAAATACATTAATTTATTAAATAGTGTTTCTGATCTTCTCACATTAAATACGTAAATAACTATATATCAAAATATTAAAAAGTATACAATATTTTCGTAATTCGCTGATTATCAAAATTATTAACAAAACTGCAAGTAATGATCGGATACCCCGGATTAATTAATATACTTTTTTTTAAAAAACTGAAATTTGTCAGGGGTTTCATCAGGCTTTGCATATGGAGTTTTTTCTTGCTAAACCTCCTTAAATGTGGCTAATCAACATTTTAAACTACCGGAAGAAAATTCTTATGTTTGCACAAAGCAAATTAAACAATGGGAGTTTAACAATAATCAAACTCTTTATGAGGATGGAGCGACAACTTTGGAATTATCTGCTAGAGGAGATATCTGTTTTCAGACATGAATAGCAATGAAACATAACACAGGTATAATGAGAGCAGACATTGTTTAATTTGTTTTCTGAAATTAAGAAATCATACCGGCTCAACTTGTGAAACACATGCTCTTGCCGAAGCCGTTAACAGAAGAATCAGAAGATTTATTTCGCTTAAAAAAGAAACAAGAGATAGAGATTTTTTATTTTTTTTATTTGACAAATATTTTGCGTAACGCCTCAAAATATTATTTTGCTATTAAATGCCGTTTTGTATTGATAATACATTAACAATATTTTTATCTTTGCTTCTTTAAATTTTTTAAAGAGTGGACAAAAATATCTTATCAACACGAATTAAAACTGCATCGGAGTCGGCTACTTTGGAAATGACCCGCCGAAGTCGGGAATTAAAAGCACAAGGTATAGACATTATTACACTAAGCATAGGTGAGCCCGATTTTAACACGCCCAACCCAGTTAAAGAGGCTGCTAAACAGGCTATTGACAACAATAAAACACATTATCCTCCAGTGGCAGGATTTGAAGAATTGCGAAAAGCAATAGCACACAAGCTAAAACGTGATAATGGACTTGATTTCAATTTTAAGCAAATTGTTGTATCAAACGGGGCAAAACAATCATTAGCCAATATTTTTTTTAGTATCCTCAATTCGGAAGACGAAGTAATTATGCCAGCTCCTTACTGGGTTTCTTATGCCGGTATGGTAAAAATGGCGGGTGGAAAATCGGTACTGCTTACTTCAACCATCGAAAACGATTTTAAAGTTAGTCCCAAGCAAGTAGAGCAAGCCATCGGCAATAAAACAAAAGCATTTTTAATTAATTCACCTGGAAATCCTTCGGGAAGTGTTTATACCCGTGAAGATTTGCAAAAGCTAACAAAAGTTTTCAGAAATCATCCTGATATTTTGATTATTTCCGATGAAATATACGAATATATCAATTTCGGCGGACAACATTACAGCATCGCCTCTTTTCCCGAAATAAAAGAACAAACTGTGGTTGTCAACGGTGTTTCAAAAGGCTATGCTATGACAGGCTGGCGTATCGGTTATATTGCTGCACCACAGTTTATTGCCGATGCATGCAACAAATTGCAGGGACAATATACTTCTGGAGCTTCAAGCATTTCGCAAATGGCTGCCCTCGAAGCTATTGAAAACAACCCCGAAGGTTCGGAGTATCTTTCCATCATGCGAAATTCGTTTCGACAAAGACGTGATTTGCTTATCAATGCATTAAACAAAGCGTTACCACAGATCAAAACCAATATCCCCGACGGTGCTTTTTATTTGTTTCCCGATGTCAGATGGTATTTTGGCAAATCAGATGGAGAAACCCTTATTCGCAACAGCATTGATTTAGCACATTATCTTCTCAACAAAGCACATGTGGCGGTTGTTGCCGGCGAAGCTTTCGGAAATCCCGACAATATTCGCATTTCTTATGCCACCTCTCCCGAACTCCTTTTGGAAGCTGTAAGAAGAATGAAACCGGCACTTGATATGCTAAATTAATATTTGGCAATTCTACCGATAATCTGTAAAATAGCATTTTCCCAACTTCTGCCGATGCATCGACTGCCTTTCCGAGCTACCAATATTTTATTACTTTTGCACCTGTTAATTTAACTCATTGTCTATTGAAAGTTTTATCAATTGAGTGGCTTTTTAATAAATTCAACAACTTAAAAGTTTTGGTTATCGGCGATGTAATGCTCGACGCCTACATTTGGGGGAAGGTGGAGCGTATTTCACCCGAAGCTCCTGTGCCTGTTGTAGCTGTCCAAAAGCGCGAAAGCCGTCTTGGCGGAGCTGCCAATGTGGGTCTTAACCTGAAAACACTTGGAGCCGAAGCCTATCTTTGTGCCGTTGTGGGATCAGACGTTAAAGGAATGGAATTTAGAAACTGTTTGCATAAAGCCGGACTTCCCGACAATGGAATTGTCGACAGCATCTCCCGCAAAACTACCGTTAAATTTCGCATATTTGGCAATAATGCACAAATGTTGCGTGTTGATGAAGAAACTACCAACCGGTTGGATGCCCACGAATATCAAATGCTTACCGAACGTATTAAAAATATTATAGAAAGAAATAAAATTGATACTGTTATTTTTCAAGATTATGATAAAGGAGTTATCACACCACAACTAATTGACTTTGTTAACAATTTGGCAACAAAAAATAAAATTCCCGTAATCGTTGATCCTAAAAAGAACAACTTCCTTTTTTACAAAAATGTTAGCCTTATCAAACCCAATTTAAAAGAAATTGCCGATGGTCTTAATCTTCCGGCAATACCTGCAACAATTGATGAAATTCGGAGGGCAGTCACACTTTTACAAGAAACACTCGGCACAGAAATGGTGTTAAATACCCTTTCGGAAAAAGGAATGTTTATGCAATGGACGATTGAAGGAAAAACATTAAATTACACCATTGACGCCCATTTGCGCAATGTGGCCGATGTGTCGGGAGCGGGTGATACTGTTATCAGCGTTGCCGCTTTATGTTATGCATTAAAATTATCGCCTGAAAATATTACGAAATTATCAAACCTTGCTGGAGGTATAGTCTGCGAAGAAGTAGGCGTTACTCCCGTTAACAAACAAAAATTTAAAAAACAAGCTATCCGTCTTTTTTCCAAATAATATAAGAAATCTATGAAGCAAAATTCAGCCACGAAGGGTAGAAAAGAACAGGTGCGGAATATGTTTAACGACATTGCGCCCAAATACGACTTTTTAAACCACTTTCTGTCGGTAGGCACTGATAATGTATGGCGAAGAAAAGTTAGAAAACTCCTTGCATTAAAAAAGCCGAAAACCATTCTTGATGTAGCTACGGGTACAGGCGACCTTGCAATAGAACTATCCAAACTCAATCCGCAAAGTATTATAGGTATAGATATTGCTGCCGATATGCTTACAATTGGAAAACAAAAAATAAAAAACAAAGGACTCGACAAACTCATTCGCTTCGAAACCGGCGATTCCGAAAAAATACAATTTTCCGATAACCAATTCGATGCGGTTACTGTGGCATTTGGTGTACGAAATTACGAAAATCTACAAAAAGGATTACGTGAAATGCAACGGGTTATGAAAAAAGGTGGCCAAATTGTTATCCTTGAATTTTCTAAACCGCACGGTTTCCCCATAAATATTTTATATAATATT